>JAFXOO010000194.1 GCA_017528675.1 Oscillospiraceae bacterium
GAAGGTGCAAACATGCCTTCTACACCGGAAGCGATCTTGGCATTCCAGAATGCCTGCTGTGCAAGCCACGAAGCATGCAGCAGCGAGGTCTTGTCAGTGCGCCCGTCAAAGATTGCCCGCATCGCCTGCACAGCCCAGGAAAGGCTGTATTCCGATGTATTGGCGCCGGAAAGGGCACTCCATGCATGGTCCAAGATCCGGTTGCAGACCACCGGAACCGCATCGTCCTCCGGGATGAGATCCTCGTCGAGAATCACCATGTCCGCACCGATACAGGAGCGGCAGAACGTTCCGCAGATTCAGGACCGAATCAGGATGCGGGGCACTGCCGGCAGGGCATCCCACTGCGCCGCATTCACAGAGCCGGTATAGAGAATCACGCAGTCCGCCGCAAAGCTCCTGCTGTTGACGGCATAGTCCAGTCCCAGCGCATACAGCGCATCCGTCACAGGGGAGAGTGCCCCATGACGGAGCATCTCCTCCTCTGTGAGGACAAGCACACGCTGCACATGATACACATCCGTCAGCTCCCGCAGGGCGACGGCTAAGCATCCCTGCTTGAAATAGAGCTTATCAGGCGTGAGAAATGACTGCATGCTCATTTCTTTTCACCGTAATAGGCTTCGAGATACATTTCCCTGATTTCCGAAATCAGCGGGTATCTCGGGTTTGCACCGGTGCACTGGTCATCGAAGGCATCCTCGCTCATCCGGTCGAGGCTGTCAAGGAACGCCTTTTCGTCAATGCCGTAGTCTCTGATTGTCTTTCTGATGCCGACAGTTTCACGCAGATCGTCGAGCTTCCTGAGGAAGTTCTCGAAGATCTCCTGATCGTCCTTGCCGGTCACGCCGCAGGCCTCTGCACATTCCACATAGCGTTCGAGCGCATGCGGATACTGGTACTGCGAGAAGGTACCCATCTTGCGGGGCTTTTCGCTGGCATTGTAGCGCATCACGATGGTCAGCAGCAGTGCATTTGCCACGCCGTGCGGCAGATGATGATAAGCACCAAGCTTGTGTGCCATCGAGTGGCAGACGCCGAGGAAGGCATTTGCAAATGCCATACCCGCCATAGTGGAAGCGGTTGCCATCTTCTCACGGGCCTGCACATTGGTGCCGTCCTCATAGGCAGCCGGCAGGTACCGGAAGATGAGCTGCATTGCACGAATGGCCAGGCCGTCCGTGTAGTCGGTTGCCATGATGGAGGCATAGGCTTCAAGCGCATGCACCATCGCATCATAGCCGGATGCCGAGGTCAGCCCCTTCGGTGCGCTCATCATGAGATCGGTGTCGATGATTGCCATATCCGGGAGGAGCTCATAGTCGGCAAGCGGATACTTGCAGCCGCTCTCCTGGTCGGTAATGACGGCAAACGGTGTTACCTCGGAGCCGGTACCGGAGGAAGTCGGAACGGCGATGAAATAGGCCTTTTCACCCATCTTCGGGAAGGTGTAGACACGCTTCCGGATGTCGATGAAGCGCATTGCCATGTCGAGGAAGTCAGCATCCGGATGCTCATACAGCACCCACATGATCTTGCCGGCATCCATCGCAGAGCCGCCGCCGAGCGCAATGATGCAGTCCGGTTCAAATCTGCGCATTTCCTCTGCGCCGAGCTGTGCGGATTTCAGTGTCGGATCCGGCTCTACATCCGAGAAGACCGTGTAGGCAATGCCCATTTCCGTGAGCTTGTCGGTGATAACCTTGGTAAAGCCGTTTTTATAGAGGAAGGAGTCTGTAACGAGGAACACACGCTTCTTGCCCAGAACCGTGCGCAGCTCATCGAGTGCCACCGGCAGGCAGCCCTTCTTGAAGTAGACCTTCTCCGGTGTGCGGAACCAGAGCATGTTCTCTCTGCGCTCTGCTACGGTCTTGATGTTGAGGAGGTGCTTGACGCCGACATTCTCCGAAACGGAGTTGCCGCCCCAGGAGCCGCAGCCAAGCGTCATTGACGGCGGGAACTTGAAGTTATAGAGATCACCGATACCGCCGAGTGAAGAAGGCGTATTCACGAGAATACGGCAGGTCTTCATACGCTCTGCAAATACTGCGATCTTCTCACGCTCCTTCACGTTGTCAATCCACAGCGAGGATGTGTGCCCCAGACCGCCTGCATTCTGCAAAAGCTGCTCGGCCTTGTCGGTTGCATCGTCAAAGTCCTCTGCCTTGTACATGCCGAGGATGGTGGAGAGCTTCTCGTGAGCAAACGGCTCCTCCACGCTCGTGCTCTCTGCCTCACCGATGAGCACCTTGACATCCTCCGGCACCTCGAAGCCTGCGAGCTTTGCAATGGTGCAGGGGCGCTGGCCGACGATCTTGGCATTCAGAGCGCCGTTGATGAGCATGGTCTTGCGGAGCTTATTTTTCTCTGCTTCGTTCAGGAAGTAGCAGCCTCGTCTGATGAGCTCGTCCTTGACGGCATCATAGACATCCTTGCAGGCGATGATGGTCTGCTCGGTGGCGCAGATCATTCCGTTGTCAAAGGTCTTGGAATGGATGATGGAATTGACTGCATTGAGAATATCCGCAGAGCTGTCAATGACAGCCGCCGCATTGCCGGCGCCAACGCCGATTGCCGGCGTACCGGAGGAATAGGCTGCTTTTACCATGCCGGGGCCGCCGGTGGCAAGGATGATATCCGACTCCTTCATGACGGTGTTGGTCAGCTCCAGGGACGGTACGTCAATCCAGCCGATGAGCCCCTTCGGGGCACCTGCCTTTTCGGCAGCCTCCCGCACGATCTTTGCCGCAGCGATGGTGGAAGCTTTGGCTCTCGGATGCGGAGAGATGATGATGCCGTTGCGGGTCTTGAGCGCCATCAGGCACTTGAAGATGGCAGTAGAGGTCGGGTTGGTGGTCGGAATGACGGCGGCAATAATGCCGATCGGCTCCGCAATCCTGGTGATGCCGAACGCCTTGTCCTCCTCGATCACACCGCAGGTCTTTGTATTCTTATAATGATTGTAGATATGCTCAGCAGCGTAATTGTTTTTGATGACCTTGTCCTCCAGGACGCCCATACCGGTCTCCTCGACGGCCATTTTTGCCAGCGGGATGCGGGCGTGATTTGCAGCAAGTGCGGCTGCCCGGAAAATGGCATCCACCTGCTCCTGGGTGAAGGAGGCATACTGCTGCTGTGCTGCACGGACGGTCGTAAACAGGGCGTTCAGGCTCTCCACGCTGTCTATGATTTCGGGTGCGGCAGCTTTCTTCTTCGCTTCGCTCATGGTTGATCCTCTCCTATTCTGAATCATGGGAAATCCCGAAAATACGCATGCTGCATTCCAGAATTCCCGCAGGGCGTCCCGGCGTGTTCTGCGCCGATGTCCTTTTCACTGTATCGCCTATAGATCCATTGTATCACATTGTTATCTTTCTGTCAATGATTACTGACGAAAATACTGTACAAGTTTCTAAAGGACAGTTTGTGGAAAATGTGGACGTCCTGCCGGAGCGCTGTGCTCCTGTCTCAGGTCACCAGCATGCCCTTCCGTTCGGCCACGCAGACAGATGCCGTGGCGCCGGAGTTGAATTCGAGCGCATCCTCCTCCACACCGTCGCTGAAGATCACGCCGTTCTCCGGCATGAGGGAGGTGATCCGCAGAGGGTCGCCGGTATGAATCTGCCCGAACACAATTTCTGCCCCGGTCGAGCGGCTCGGATAGGGTTCCCGGACAGTAAAATAGAGATAGTCCGAGCTGCAATTGAACTGCCCCGGCAGCACCGGCTTCTGCCCGATGCCGCAGGAGCGCCCGATCCCCGCAGCCCCCGCAATGATGCTCCGCAGCCATCCCGTGGAGCCGAGCCCGGTTGAGACAATGATGCCGCTGGAGGACTGCACCTCCTGCTGCCCGCCGATGCAGATGGTGTACCGTGCGGAGGTGTGCGTGCGCTGTCCGAGAAAGATGTCGTTCACGCCGCAGAGCACCTGTCCGTCTCCGAGTACTGCTTCAGCAAGTGTGACGGACTTCAGCGGGCGTCTGCCGGCAGCAGCCTCCGGCACAAGCTTCGGCAGATCGGCTGCACTGAACGGTAGCAGTACCCCGTCCCACCGACGGGGGTCGGGGTTGACGCCGATCAGATTTTGCCCGTTCAGGTATTTCAGCACATTTGCCACCAGTCCGTCACGCCCGACAGCAATCACCAGATCCTTCGGCCCGAACAGATATTGCGGCACATGTGCACGCTCCAGGACTTGCAGTCTGCCGTAGCTTTCGAGAAACGCCACTGCCGTCTGCACGGCTGCCTGGTAGGTGTCATGCTCCTGCTGGTAATCCGAAAAATCCCCGCCGTGGCTCTCGATATAGAATTTCGCCTGTCCGGCGTTGTTATAGCGCCGGATCATCTGCTCTAAGCGGGTCGGCTGGGTGATGAGCACGATCTTCTGGTCTGTCTGCTGCATCATTCGCTCCTTCTTGTGAGGCTTTCGAGGAGATCGGGCGTGATATTGAGCGTGCCGATCTTGTCGCTGCCGACAGCGAGCTTGTCGAAGGCCTGTGCGATGATTGTCTGCGGATCCATGTTCAGCGTTGCGAGCGCCACGAGCACATCGGGGCTGAGCTTGTTGTAGGCATCCATCATCACGCTGATGCGGTACGCCTCTGCATCGGCTTCCTTGCGAGCATTTTCAAGGCGCAGCTCTGCCAGCTCCCGGCGCTTGCGCTCAAGCTCAATGGCGGCATCAAGCCGGAGCTGCTCCCGCTCTGCCTCGCTGACGGTGCGGATGCGTTCGAGCTCGTTTTCCTTTTCAAGCACCATGCGCTTGGTGGCGATTTCTGTCTCCCGGATCTGCTTCTTCTTCTCCTCAACAGAGATTTCCGTGTTCAGCTCATTCTCCTTGACCCGGCGCTCCTGCTCGATGGACGCATTGCGCCGCTCATAGAGGGCATCGTCCGCCTGCCGCAGAATCTCCTCACGGGTGGCTGCTTCAAGTGCACGGGCGGTCTCCGGTGCGGCAGCAATTTGCAGCACGGAAAAGCCTGTCACGGCAATGCCGAGCGCCTTGATCTCCGCATCATTCTGCAAGCAGGAGAGTACCTTGTCCGCCAGCGCACGGCTCGACTGCACGGCTTCGGTCATTTCCATCTCACCGATCACATTTTTGATGAGCACGCCGGCGATGTTGACAATGCGCTTGGACAGGCTGCGCATGGGGTCGTTGATGTAGGCCTTTGTCCGCAGGTTGACGGTGAAATCAATGGCGGAGGCGGTCAGCTTATAGTCGGTGATGCGGTAGGTGAGCTGTCCCTGTACCGAAACCTTCTGGAAATCCTGCGTGGTCTCCTCGAAAATGAAATCCGCATCCGTATTGGAAACCGGAACGGCACAGGCGGAGTTGAACTGCTCCATGCAGAGGAAGGACAGACCCTCGCCCTCGGCAACGAGCTTGCCCTTGCGGTAGCGGAGGATGTACTGGCTGGGTAAAAACTTCACAAACATAGAAATGCTCCTTTCTGAAATGGCGGTTATACATGCTTTCTCCGGAACAGCTTCGCAGGCCTGTGTCCTGCGCCGGAGGTATATTCCTCGGTCTCCTCGACATATTCCGCAGCTTTCCGGCGGAAATTGGCAGGCAGGACGGAGATGTTCAGGATGGTCTCCTGCACCTGCTGGAGCTGGGTGAGGGTGAAGGTCTCAGGGAGAAAATCGAAGATCGCCCCGAATTTCCCGGCTTCATTGCGCAGCGCCGAGAGCGCCGCAGCGATGATGGCGGCATGGTCGAAGGCAAGGCTGCCGCTGTCCCGGATGGCAAAGCCGCAGCCCCCGTGCTGTGCGGACTGCTCCGCAAGAACGGCGGAAAGCACGGTCTCGCCATGCGTCAGCGTCAGGCGGAACAGCCCGCCGCTGTCCGGCTCGAAGCGCACATCGAACCACTGCGCCTCGGCGGCATCGTCGCCGCCCTGTACGGTGCCCTCGGTGATGACGGAGGCAAAAGCGGCGGAGAGAATCCAGCCTCTCGGGTCACGCTCCGGCTCGGAGAATATGCCGACCAGCCGCAGCGCTGCCGGTGCCACGCCGGTCTCCTCCCGGATCTCCCGGAGAGCGCAGCCCTCGATGGTCTCGCCCTTTTGCAGGAAGCCGCCCGGCAGTGCCCAGCAGTCCTTGAAGGGATGCGCTCCACGCCGGATGAGCAGCAGTGCCAGCCTGCTCTCCGGCTCCTTGCGGTAGCTTTCCTCAGAGGTGCGCCGGATGGTAAAAGCGGCGACATCGGCGGTCACGGACGGACGTTCATAGTCCTCCAGATGATAATTGTTCAGGAATTCCTGTTCATTCAGCATGTGGCATCAGGCCTTTCTTTGTTATTTCTATTATGATTATATCACAAAGATAATAACTTGTCAAGGGGTTTTTGGAAAAAGTTTCTGAGGGAGAGAAAGAGAGGACGGGGCTGCGCCCTGCGCAATGCTAACAACTTTGGCATTTTGTCGGCTTGCGCCGACTTAGGAGGGGCTGCTCGCCCCTCCTAAACCACCCTCGGCAGGACTATGCAGCCCTGCACCCGCAGATTTGGGTTCTGCTAAGTTGTTGGCATTGGCGCCCTGCGCCCCCTTTTTTACTAAAACGCCGCAAAAAAGGTTTCCCCCTCTCAGACTTGAGAGGGGGAAAGGAGGAAAGGAACTTTGCTGTCCGTTATCGGCAGAATTCCCGGTGTTCGCCGGTGGCGGTGTTCTCGTAATCAATGGATATGCCGCCGCATTCCACGATGTTGATCGTCTCGGTATCGCTGAGCCTGTACGCCAGGCCGGATACACCGCTGCCCCACTCGTAGTCCGGAACATACAGATTCAGCAGATTTCTGGCTGCCTGCCCCGTAGAGTCGCTTTGCGCCAAAAGACGCTCCACATCTTCGATCGTCGGACGGGGCGCATTAGGAGACATCGCACCCATGATCTCCAGTCTGCGGCGGATATAGGATGTCGCCCACAGGCTTTTCTCCTCTTCATCCAGTGCCCGGAGCTGTGCCTTCTGTTCCTCGGTCAGGACAGAATCGCTCTTTTCCATTTCCGTTCTCTGCCATTCCAGAAGCGTCCAAACCTGCTGACCGGCCGCTGTTAAAATGCGGTGATTCTGGGCAGTCATGCCGGCACTCTCCTGGGGGCTCTTATAGAAGATGATGATGCCGGCGTTATACAGAATATTGATCGACTCGGTTTTCGCATCATCTATATAGTATGTGTCAAACTCCACGCCGGAGCCAAAGCGTTCATCAGCAGCATAGCGCTGTTCGATACATTTCGCTGCTTTCCATGCCGTATCGCTTTCCCGGCAGATCCGTATCGCCTCTGCAAGTGTGATGCGTTCGGCGGATTTCGGGGATTCAGTCACAGCTTCGGTCGGTGCAGCAGTTTCCTGCACCGCCTGTGTCGGGGCGGTGGTCTCCCGCACTTTCTCTGCTGTCTCCTGCACCGTCTGCTCCGTTGCAGTCTGCTTTGCCGGCGCTGTCTCAGCAGGTTTCCTCTCCGGCTTTTCAGTCGTCTTTTCCGGCATGGCAGCGGGCTCGCTCACATCCGTTGCCGCCTGTCCGGCTTCCGGTTCCCCGGCAGTACGCTTCGGCTGTTCGACTGCATCGGATGCAGCCGGGTCTTCGGCATACACTGTCGCAATAACGGGCAGCTCCGCTGTTTCCGGCTGTGTTCCGGCAGTCAGCTCCTCCTCTGCTGCGGGCAGCTCTGTGACGGGCCTCTGACTGTGCAGATGCCGTGTCAGCCAGATGCCGCCGACCGTTCCGGCTGCCAGCATGCACACCGCCGCTATGGCGGCGAATCTGCCGAAGCCGGAATGCTTCACGATCAGCACCTCATCCTGTACGGTATCTGCCATCGGTAGTTCCCCGGTGCGGTGCAGCCTGTCTGCAATCCGCTCCCCAGCCTTCTCATCCGGGAACGGCCAGTTTTCAGAGATTTCTTCGGCATCTGCATGACGCAGCAGCCGGATGATAGTTTTCTGATTCATAATCTCCCCTCCTCTTACTCATTCCAGATCGGCCAGTGCCGCACGCAGCCGCTTCATGGCACGGTTGCACCGGCTGCGGACGGTGACGGGGTTCAGTCCGAGCCACTTTCCGATCTGTACGGAATTCATATCATAATAATACTTATAGATCACAATGCTCGCATCCGGCTCACCGAGTGCCTTCACAGCCGCGAGCACACGCTCCGACTGTTCTGACGCCTCCGCTGCCGCAGCGACATCCTCTCCGGAGGTCAGCTCCGGTGCTGTGTCGCTGTCGAGGGAGACATCACCGGCATGCCGGCTGACACTGCGGAGCCGGTCGATGGCACGGCGCTTTGCGGCGGTGCCGATGTAGGCTTTCAGTGAGCCCTGGGAGGCGACCTGGAAATGCAGCATCACATCGCCCAGGACATCCGCCGTGCATTCCTCGATGTCCTCCCGGCTAACACTCCCTTGCAGTATCCGGAAGATTACCGTATAGGCGTATTTCCAGTAGGTATCAAACAGCGCACGGCATCCTGCTTCGGGTGCATCCCGCAGCAGTGCCCGGATGTCATCTTCCTGCATGGTACCTCCCTCCTTTCAAGCAGATCCGCTTCTGTTATTACATACGGCGCAGGGGGTAGAAGTGTTGCAAAAAACTGAGGCTGTCATAGAATCGTTCCGATTGACAAGAGCGCATCCGGATGCTATAATGAAAACAGCAGCATTCAGAATACAGAGGTGTCGGACTTATGTTTGTTTATGAAAAGGTTGACGGGCAGGACAAAGCATTATATGAAAAAGTAGCCGACCGGAACTATGATGCGCAGTGGTCGCAATGGGCCGTTGACAGAGAGTATGCGATGTATATTGTTTGTCTGGGGAAGCATGGTGTTGAAACGCCGGTCATTTTCAGAATGCTTTATCAGTCACATGTATTTGTATTTCTGCTGCCGGAACCGGATATCAATACAACCCCTCCGAAGCTCTGGGTGCAGCTTCCTGATGCATTGCGGCATGAACAAGCTGCAATTCAGGAAGCAATCAGGCGTGCTTTCCGTGAAGCAAAGGGACTTTCTGCATACCGTTCGCTGCCGGCAAATGTTGACGATCATCATTTCGTATTTGAGCAGGAGCATTCCTGATGCAGCCCGGCACATAAAGGCAATACCGCACAAAGCCCGCCTGACGGCTTGGCGGCGCATCTGCTTGCATCTTTTCCGTCATCTTGCACAGAAATTCCTTGCTGGGCGCCAGCCAAGCGGCGTCATTTCTATACAATCTGACGAAAAATCTGGCTGCACATCTGCACCACCAGCTCTGTGCGGTGTTGCCTAAAGCATCACAATGCCCCGAAGCGATCTGCTCCGGGGCATTGTGATGCTGTTTTCTGAAATGTACAAAGCCGTGCAGCAGAGTTTGCGGAATACGATCAGTCCACTGTCTCCAGACCCTCTGCCTCAAATGCCTGCTTCAAATCACGGATGAGGTCGTTCTTGTCCTCGATGCCGATGGCCACACGATAGAAGCCGCCGTGGAATTCCTGCGGATAGAGATACATGCGCTCGTCATCCTCACCGAGGAATACAATCAGGCTGGCTGCATTGCCGAGGGAAACCGCCGAGGTGAATACCTGCAAATGTGTTACCACACGATTATAGAGATCATGTTCGCCCCTGAGACCGAAGCTCAGCACGCCGCCGAAGCCGTTCTTCATCTGCTTCTTGGCAAGCTCATGCCCCTTGTGGCTCTTCAGACCCGGATAAGCCACGAAGCTCACACAGGGCTGACGCTCCAGCCACTCCGCCACTGCAAGGGCGTTGTCGTTGTGTACCTGCATGCGCAGCGGGAAGGTCGAGCAGCCCCGCTGGATGAGCCATGCCGCAAACGGGCTGATGCAGCCGCCGATGTTGACCTGTGCCTGGTAGCGCACCTTTTCGAGAAAGTCATGGCTGGCAATGATCGCACCGCCCATCGTGTCGCCGTGGCCGTTGATGTACTTGGTCAGGCTCTCCACGACATAATCCACGCCGTATTCGAGCGGACGGGTGTTGTAGGGGGAGGAGAAGGTGTTGTCCACGGAAACCTCGATGCCGCACTCGTGCGCCAGCTTCACGATGGCTTCAATGTCACAGATGCAGAGCGTCGGATTGCCGGGTGTCTCAAAATGGATGAGCCGGGTGTTCGGACGGATGGCCTTGCGGATATTCTCGACATCGGTGCAGTCCACAATCGTGGTTTCAATCCCCCATTTTTCCGTCCAGAGCTCGTTGAAAATACGGTAGGTCGCAACATAGGTGACGGTCGAGAAAATCACATGGTCGCCCTTCTTCAGCTTGGTGAAGAACAGCGCTGAGAGCGCAGCTACGCCGCTTGCAAGCACCACGCAGTCCTCACCCCCGTGGAGATTGGCAATCTTGCGTTCGAGCATGCCCTGGTTTACACCGCCGTTGCGGGTGTAGATATTGGCCTCGCTCGCAGACCAGTTCATCTGGGAAGCGTCATAGGGCAGCAGGTAGCTGTTTGCCATATAGATGGCAGGCTCAATTGCACCCGTTGCCGTGTCGGCTTCGTTTCCGACATGAATCGCACGGGTTGTAAAACTCATTTCATCGTAGTTTTTACTCATGACAGGTGGTCCTTTCTGTTCGTGTTTGATGCTGCGCCGGGAGGCAGATTCTGCCGCCGGACAGATACAAAGCTATTATACCACATTGCCATCGAGAAATCAAGGGCTTTTTCAGAATCAGGAGTATCCCGCCCGCAGATTTTTTGGGCAACACCGCACAGAGCTGGTGGTGCAGATGCGCAGTCAGATTTTTCGTCAGATTGTATAGAAATGACGCCGCTGGGCTGGCGCCCAGCAAGGAATTTCTGTGCAAGATGACGGAAAAGATGCAAGCAGATGTGCCGCC
>JAFXOO010000195.1 GCA_017528675.1 Oscillospiraceae bacterium
CTCCGGATCGCCTGTTGCCTTCATCACCTGCTTCACACAGGCATCCACTTGCAGCACATCGCTGCCGTAAAAATAGTACAGATTGGACAAAGTCCCCTTTTTGAGCTGCTCCTGGAGCGCTCTGCTGTCAATGATCGCCATACAGCCTCCTGACCCGGCAGGTGCCGTCTCTGCCGAGCGTCACCTCAAGATAGTGTTCCCCGATATAGGTATGTTCATCCGGCTGGTAGGGAGATGCCGGATCGAGTACGATGAGAATGCCGCTGTCCGGGAGCGGCCCGGTGCTCCCGCCGCAGACAATACGCACCTCCGGGGTGCCGTCTGCGGTCTGCTCCGGGCAGCATTCGAGCGTCTGCCCGGCATATTCCACTGTCACATGTTCCTTCTGCGCCGTGATATGCGCACCGTGGAACAGTGTCTCCCGTGAGGCATCTGTCTCTGTCACGGCATCGAGCACGCCGGGGAAGTTCTCTGCCTCTTGCAGGAGCACCACCTCCTCCGGCGGCATCAGCGAAAAGCAGGCGGCATACCTGCCGGCTGCGCCCGGCCTCGGCCTTGTCAGATACAGCCCCCGCAGCGTATTCACTCCGGTTTCCGTAAGATAGGCATCCGCATTTGCCGCTGCATCGTTCCGGCCGCTCATGTCGATGAGCAGGGCTTCCTCTCCGCCGACAAGTGCCAGCACACAGCGCTCGCCTTCACCGAGTACCGCTGTCCGCAGGCTGCGGCTGAGCAGCTCCTGCCGCACGCCCATCACAGCACAGGTCACCGCCAGTACGGCTGCGGCAGTCCGGGCGGTGCGCTTTCTGTCCTTCCCCAGGAACTGCACACCGATGAGCAGCAGGATTCCTGCGCCCAGAAGCAGCAGCAGCAGGCTGCTGCCCGTTGCAGCGTGGGTAAACGGGAGCTTTGCCGCAGCATAGGAGATATGCAGCAGCACCCCGCAGAGCCGGTCTGCCCCGGACAGCAGGAGCTCTGCCAGGAACCCCTGCCCGCCGCAAAGCACCGCAAGCGCACCGAGGAGCATCGCCGCCATGCACACCGGCACGAGCAGCGTATTGCTCACCGGTGACAGCAGCGCAATCTCCCGGAACAGAACCGCACTGACCGGCAGTGTTGCCAGGAATGCCCAGCACAGACTGGCAAAGTCACGCCATGCCGTCTGTAGAAACGTCTTTGCCGGCATCTCCTTCGTCATGTACGGTGCCAGCACTGCAATGCCGTATACCGCACTGCACGAGAGCCAGAAGCCGCCGCTGTGGATGACGAACGGATTGGCAAGGCAGAGCAGAAACGCCGCAATGCCCAGGGAATTGAGCGCATCCGCCTGCCGGAACAGGAGCTTGCCGCCCTCCCGGAGGAGAATCATAATACAGGCACGTTCGACCGGAACAGTCTCGCCTGCCGTGATGACAAACAGCAGACAGGCCAGCGTCATCAGCGCAAAGCGGAGCTTTCGCCCCGTCCGCAGCCTTTCGAGCAGCCACGAAATGCAGACCGCCAGAAAATCAAGATGCAGTCCCGAAACAGCCAGGATATGCCCGATACCAAGCCGGTAGAAAGCTCGCTTGCTGCCCTGGGACATCGAGGTCTTGTCCCCGAACAGCATCCCGGTCAGCAGCGGGCCGGTTTCCTCGCCCATATGTGTGAGAATACGCCCCGTCATCCGTGCCCGCCAGCGATAGAGCTGCGAACGCAGCCCCGGATGATCTTCGGGCGTGAACCCTGAGAGCGCTGTCTCACTGCCGAATTGCAGCAGCACCCCCTGCGCTCTGGCATAGGCGGCGGAATCGAAACGGTAGCTGCCTGTGATGCGCTCCGGTATACCGCTGAGCGTGAGCGAATCGCCGTACTGATAATACGGCGCATCACAGAACAGCTCCACCTTTGCAGGCACTGTGCCCTCGAAGCGGCCTCTGAGATAGTATCTTGCATAGCCGCCCGGATAGACACTCACGCTGCAAACAGTTCCGGAAAAGACCGTTTCCTTCCCTGCATAGGGCATCTGGCGGCTGGTCTCCGCCGTATCTGTGTGCCAATAGACACAGCACGCCGTCAAGCATGACAGCGTGCCGAGCAGTACATATTTCCATAGCGTTCTGCGCCGCAGCACAACTGCCGCCATCACCAGCACGATGCCGCCGCAGACCGGCAGCCAGAGCTGAGGTACAAAGAGAGAGGCAAGCACAAGCCCGGTCACATAGGGCACACAGACCCACAGCGCAGGACGCTTCATCTCAGTCCTTGAAGAACAGCGGCAGCGGGTCGAGGAAGACAATATCCTCCCGCTTTGCCGCATCACCCTCAGCGAGCACGGCTGCTTCACCGGCGATGGTGCCGCCTGCCTGCTGCACAAGGCTCTCAAGCGCTCTGAGGGACTCGCCGGTGCTGATGACATCGTCCACGATCAGAACTCGCTTTCCACGCAGAAGCGCTGCCTTTTCACCGTCCAGATGCAGTGTCTGCTCATTGGCCGTCGTGATGGACTTCACACTGACCGAGACAACATCCGTCATGTAGAGCTTGACGGATTTCCGGGCAACGACGTAGCTTTTGCCGCTCTGGCGTGCCATTTCATAGGCAAGCGGAATGCCCTTGCTTTCGGCGGTGATAATCACATCAAACGCAGGGCACTTGGCAAGAAGCTGCTTTGCGCTCTCCACTGTGACTTCCACATCTCCGAACATGATAAATGCTGCAATATCGAGCTTATCGCTGACTGCGCACTTTTTCAGCCTCCGGTCAAGGCCGGCAATCTTCATCTCATAGTATTCAGCCATTTGTGTATTCTCCTTCTGATCTGTGTCAGGCGGCCTGCTCAGCCGAGCGACTGCTTGCCCCAGCCCATCTTTGTGCCAGCAACCATGTGGAAATGCACATGCATCACGCTCTGGCCGGCATCCTCGCCGCAGTTGTTGATGACACGGAAGCTCTCGATCTTCTCATCCGCAGCGACCTTGGAGATCGCCTCAAAGATTCTGGCGGCGTACATCGAATGTGCCGCATCACTGCCGAGCTTCCTGGCGCAGCAGATGTGCTCCTTCGGTACAAACAGATAGTGAACCGGTGCAATCGGCTCAATGTCCTTGAATGCATAAACATACTCGTCCTCATAGACCTTTGCCGACGGAATCTCCCCGGCGATGATCTTGCAGAACAGACAATCCTTGTCCAGTGCCATAATAATACCCTCCTGTTAAAATTCGATCTGATACGGAAACCCGATGGCTTCCACATATTCCGGAAGAATAAGCTGCAACGGGAGCTTTCGCTGCTCCTCCCTGCCGCTTTTGGTACGCACGAGCACACAGAGCTCTCCGAGCCGGATGCCCTGCTCCCGGCAGAGCCCCTCCATGCTTGTCATGAAAGATTCGAGCAGATCGCTGCCGCTCCTGCCGAGCGAGATGTCCTCCACCCAGCGGGATGTCCAGAAGTTCTGCTTCCGCTCCCGCACGAGAAGCGGCTGCTCGAAATGCCGCTCCTCAATCCGGCAGAAGCCGCTCACGAGCATGCCGTTTGCCGTCCGTTCAAAATGTCCGGACTGCACATCAAGCCGTGCATAGCTTATCATCATGTTGACATAGGTCTGGGCAATTTCCCGTCCCTGACGGTAGAGAATCGTATTCATATCAATATGCTTTTCCACATGGGAAGCCGCATCTGCACGAAGCTGGTCACGAATCTGCATACGATCCCTCCTGATTTGTTATAACACCGGGAAGCGTCCCTGTACAATGCCCAACAACTTAAGCTTTTTTGTCGGCTTGCGCCGACTCAGGAGGGGCTGAGCTTTGCATAAGCGATCAGCACCAAATCAAAGATTTGGGCTGCCTGCTTATCGCCCCTCCTAAACCACCCTCGGCAGGGCGGTGACCGCCC
>JAFXOO010000196.1 GCA_017528675.1 Oscillospiraceae bacterium
AGTCGGCGCAAGCCGACAAAAAGCTTAAGTTGTTGGCATTGCTCAGGGAGGGCGCTGAACTGCCTGCCTACTGCTTTGCACGTTTCCGGAAGCAGACTGCCGCTGTCAATCCCGCAGCGAGCGCTGCCGTAATGCCGCCGGAGGCTGCCGTCAGCCCGCCGGTCAGCACACCGAGGAGCCCGTCCTCCTGCAATGCCTCCCGCACACCCTTCGCCAGCAGATGCCCGAAGCCCGTGAGCGGGACGGTTGCGCCGGCACCGGCAAAATCCACCAGCGGCTGATACAGTCCGAGCCCGGAGAGAATCACGCCGCTTACCACAAACGCCGTGAGAATCCGTGCCGGTGTGAGTTTGGTGTAGTCGATGAGTATCTGGCCGGCAGCACACAGCAGCCCCCCGACCAGAAATGCCTTCAGAAGTGTCAGAAGCATTGCGTTCTCCTTTCATTATGCAGTAAGCTCTACCAGATGACAGATGCCCGGAATGCTTTCACCCTGCTGGGAGGACATGGCAGAGAGCAGCGCTCCCGTAGCGGCAAAAAGCATCCGGTGCAGACGGCCGTCCCTGAGCTGCGGGAGGAAATAGCCTGCTAAGATGCTTGCTGAGCAGCCGCATCCGGAGCCGCCCGCATGCGTATCCTGGGAGTGCTCGTTGAACATCATCGCTCCGCAGTCATGGTGCACGTCCCGGATACGGATGCCCTGTTTTCCGAGCAGTTCATACAGCAGGGGAGAGCCGATATTTCCGAGATCGCCTGTCACAATGGCGTCATAGTCCTCCGGTTTTGTGTGCGTATCCCGCAGATAGCGGAAGATGGTATCCGCTGCTGCCGGTGCCATGGCGGCACCCATATTCGTTGCATCCGTCACACCGAGATCCACAATCCGCCCGATACAGCCGCCCACAATTCTGGGGAGGTTTCCCTGGGAGGACACCACCACGGCACCGGATGCCGTACAGGTCCACTGGGAGGTCGGTGTGCGCTGTCCGCCATAGGAAAGGGGAAAGCGGAACTGCCTTTCTGCTGTGGAAAAGTGCGATGAGGTAACGGCTGCGGCATAGCGTGTGAAGCCTGCATCCGTGAGCATGCCGGCAATGAGGAGTGCCTCCGCCATCGTGGAACAGGCACCGTACACCCCAAGAAAGGGCACCGCTGTGCGGCGTGCCGCAAAGGTTGAGGACGTACACTGGTTCACAAGATCCCCTGCTATGATGCAGTCAAGCTCGTCCTGTTGCAGGCAGCCGTTGTGCAGGGCATCCTGCAATGCCATCTGTTGCAGGCGTGTCTCGGCCTGTTCCCAGTTCTTTTGTCCGAGCATGGGATCCTGCTCGGTATGCGTGAAGTACTTTCCCATAGGGCCGTCTGCTTCCTTGCTGCCGACGACGGCGGCGAAGCTGTAGACGCAGGGATGATGCGCCAGCCGGATGCTGGAGCCGCTTTTCTTTGGCATAGATACACCTCCGGTAATCCGATTCGGAGGTAGTATGCCCCGCAGCCGGCAGGTTATTCAGTCGGATTCTCAGGTGATAGCTGACCTATTATATTTCCTTAGACTGGTAATACTAAACTTTTATATCTTTTTATGCCTTATCAAAAACTTTTCAGATTCTTTTCATAATATGATCACATTTATCCGCTATACTATAAACAAGCCAATGAATCCCCAATCATTGGCGACATCCCCTATATAATCCCTATATCATGGCAAAGCACCCCACCTTCCCCGGTGGGGTGCTTTGTTTTTTCTGCATATCGGACAGAAAGCGGAGCCCCTCCCCGCAAAGGGAAGGGGCTCCGTTCAGATACAGAGCATTATTCTGCCAGCAGCTTTTCCGCCGCTGCCATCTTGACGCAGAGCACGAACAGATCCATTGCCTGCTGCAACTCAGCGACCTCCGGATAGCTCGGCGCAATACGGATATTGCTGTCCTCCGGATCCTTGCCGTAGGGGAATGCTGCGCCGGCGCCGGTCAGGACAACACCAGCCTCCTTGCAGAGCTGTACAATGCGCTT
Organism: Oscillospiraceae bacterium; assembly: GCA_017528675.1. GTDB lineage: Bacteria > Bacillota > Clostridia > Oscillospirales > Ruminococcaceae > UBA3855. Next base: position 2,014 of record JAFXOO010000196.1, read on the forward strand.
TGCCGTACCGGGCATTGCATTGTAGGAGACGAAGTAGCCGCCCTGCGGCTCTGTCCACTGACCGATGCCGAGCGGACGGATCTCCTTGTTCAGGGTGTCAAGCACGCACTGGAACTTCGGTGCAAGCTCAGCCTGCTGCTTCTTCATGTGGGCAACTACATTCTCGTACTTGCCGCCGAAGAACTTCACATGACGGAGCTGGTTGACCTTGTCAAAGCTGATGGTGAAGCAGCCGAGCGCCTTTGTCAGATCAGCAAGATTCTCCTTGGAGGCTGCCATCATGGATACACCGGCACCTGCGAAGGTGATCTTGGCGGTGGAAGCGAACTCATAGACAATGTTCGGGTTGCCGGCCTTCTTTGCCTCCTCAAGGATCGGGAGAATCATCTTGGGGTTGTCAACCAGGTGATGGATGCAGTAGGCATTATCCCAGAAAATCCGGAAGTCCGGAGCGGCGGGTCTGAGGTTCGCAAAGCGCTTTACAGTCTCGTCACTGTAGACGATGCCGGAGGGATTGGCGTACTGCGGTACGCACCAGATGCCCTTGACAGCCGGGTCGTTGTTGACATACTGCTCAACCAGATCCATGTCCGGGCCGTCCTCGTTCGTCGGAATGTTGATCATCTCCACGCCGAAGAACTCCGTGATGCGGAAGTGGCGGTCATAGCCCGGAACCGGGCAGAGGAACTTCACCCGATCCAGCTTGCTCCAGGGCGTATTGCCGAGGATGCCGTGGGTAAAGGCGTTGCTGACTGCGAAATACATCGCCTGAAGGGAGGCATTGCCGAAGAGGAATACCTCATCCGGCTCCACACCCAGCATCGGCGCAAACAGGCGCTTTGCCTCCGGGATGCCGTCAAGCACGCCGTAGTTGCGGTAGTCGCCGGATTCGCCCTTCATGTCCTCATTGGTCAGGCAGGTCAGAAGATCAGCGGAGAGATCAAGCTGCTTCGGGGAGGGCTTGCCTCTGGACATGTCCAGCTTCAGCCCCTGTGCCTGATAACCGGCATAGGCAGCCTTACAGTCATCATAAAATGCAGAAAGCTCTGCACGGGAAAGTGCGCTCAGTTCCATAGTGGTGACTCCTTTATCCAAATAATTCAGCGGATTGTCCTTCACCCGCATACAACAGTATTTATTATACAACACATTCTGCCGGATTGCAAGCGGTGATCTGCAATTGCCTGAAATTTTGTAGCATTATACGGAAATTGCGCCGGATGGGGCGGCCTGCATGTGGATTTTGACATGAAAAATGTGCGTGTACGGCAATCATCTGTGCTTGTGGAGGACACAACCGGCGGATTCCTGCCTCCATGAAAGAAAAACCGAAAATAATTTGCGGAATCCTCTTGACAAAATGTAAAAAAACGGTTACAATTATAGATGTTGTATGATATTTGAGTGAAGCCCTGACCTTGCCCTGCGGCAGAGTCAAGGATTTGCAGGCCGAGGGTCACTGACCTGACGGCTTACGCAGCAGTAATTGCAGCTTTGGCACCAAGTGTGCCGTACTTTATATCATTACACTTCTTTTTTGATTCCGCAGGGGCCGGAAACGGCTGCGGTTCTGATATTTCCCGGACGGTTCCGGGGCGAAGTTTGAAAAATGAATAAAGAAGCAGCATTTACCGCCTGCGTAAAGTTTCCATGCAATAGATACTTTACATTAAAAGGAGGTAATGCACAATGCCAAATCCGATCATGATCGTCATCATCGTCGTTCTTGCAGTCGCCCTGATCGCCGCAATTGTGGCCTGTTTCATGATGGGCAGGTCAGCGGAAAGCAAGGGCTTTGAGAAGGGCGTGGCGCACAACCGGCAGGAGACCGAAAAGCAGCTCAGCGATGTCAGAGCCGCTGCCGATGCCAGAACCAGGGAAGCTGAAAAGCGGATCGCAGAGGCCGACCGGAAGATTGCACAGGCAGACAGCCTGATGGAAAATGCCGGTAAGGAAGCCGAGGCGAAGAAAAGGGAGGCGCTTGTTGAGGCAAAGGACGAGATCTTCAAGCTCCGTCAGGATGCTGAGAAGGAGATCCGTGACCGCCGCAGCGAGGTGACCAAGCAGGAGCGCCGCATTCATCAGAAGGAAGAAACGATCGACAAGAAGATTGACGCCCTCGAAAAGAAGGAGGAGACCCTTCAGGAGAAGCTCCACGAGGTCGAGAATCTCAAGGCAGAGGCGGAGGCTGTCAAGGCAAGCCAGCTTGAAGCCCTCGAACGTATTTCCGGGTTGACGAGAGAACAGGCGAAGGAGTACATTCTCCAGACCCTGGAGGAGGATCTGACACACGACAAGGCCGTCAAGGTCGCTGCCTTCGAGCAGCAGGTCAAGGAGGAATGTGAGGAAAAGGCGAGAAGCTATATCTCGCTTGCCATTGCAAAATGTGCCGCCGATCAGGTTTCCGAAGCCGCTGTTTCGGTTGTGGCTCTGCCCAGCGACGAAATGAAGGGCCGTATCATCGGCCGTGAGGGCCGTAACATCCGCACGCTCGAAACGCTCACCGGCGTGGATCTCATCATTGACGACACGCCTGAGGCAATCACGCTGTCCTGCTTCGATCAGGTACGCCGTGAGATTGCCCGTATTGCACTGGAGCGTCTGATCTCCGATGGCCGCATCCATCCGTCCCGCATTGAGGAGATGGTGGAAAAGGCAAAGCGTGAGGTCGAGCACAAGATCAAGCAGGAGGGCGAAAGAGCCATCCTCGAAACCAATGTACACGGCGTGAACCACGAGCTGGTCAAGCTCCTGGGCCGCCTGCATTTCCGCACCAGCTACCGCCAGAACGTACTGACCCACTCCATTGAGGTCGCACAGCTCTGCGGCGTGCTTGCAGCCGAGCTTGGTGTGGATGTGAACCTTGCAAAGCGTGCAGGTCTGCTGCACGACATCGGCAAGGCGCTGACCTCTGAGGTGGAAGGCTCCCATGTCCAGATCGGCGTGGATGTCTGCCGCAAGGCCAACGAAAATCCTGAGGTGCTCCATGCCATTGAGGCGCATCACAACGATGTGGAGCCCAAGACGGCAATTGCCTGCATTGTACAGGCAGCCGATGCGATCTCTGCCGCAAGACCCGGTGCGAGATCCGAGAACTACGAAAACTACATCAAGCGCCTCGAAAAGCTTGAGGAGATCTGCAAGTCCTATAAGGGTGTCGAGAAGTGCTATGCCGTTCAGGCAGGCCGTGAGATCCGTGTCATGGTACAGCCGGAGGTCATCAACGATGAGAAGATGGTTCTGGTTGCACGCCAGATTGCGCAGCAGATCGAGGATGAGATGGAGTATCCCGGCCAGATCAAGGTCAACCTGATCCGTGAGAGCCGGACGGTGGACTACGCAAAGTAAGTGAAAGCAGGACGGCTCCGGCCGTCCTGTTGATTTGCCCCACCTGAAGCCCTCTCCCCCACGGGGGAGGGGCTTGTTTTTTCAGAAACAAACTGACCGACAGAAAGAGGCGGATCTATGGCAATCGTCGTATTAAAACAGGCATTCATCATGCTGATGCTGATTCTTGTGGGCGCAGGGTGCTTCAAGCTGCACATCCTGTCGAAAGCATCAGTCAGCGAGCTGTCCGGGCTGGTGCTCAAGGTCGTCAACCCGATCGTCATTCTGATGGCGTACCAGCGGGAATTCAAGCCGGAACTGGTGCAGAATCTTGGCTGGACATTTCTGCTCACTGCCATTTCGTATGCGGTTGCCTATGCTGTGGCGTACCTCTGTATCCGGGACAAGGAAGGGCGTGAGACAGTCATCGAGCGGTTTTCGAGCGTCTATTCCAACTGCGGCTTCATGGGAATTCCGCTTGTCATGGCAATGTTTGGCTATGAAGGCGTGTTCTATCTCACCGCCTTCCTCACGTTCTTCAATGCACTGGTGTGGTCGCACGGCGTGATGCAGATGTCCGGGGAACGCTCGCTGAAATCGCTCGTCAAAGTGCTGACCTCGCCGGCGATCATAGCAATTGTGGTGGGTATGGTACTGTTTTTCTGCCGGATCACACTGCCGGAGCTGCTGTCCGAGACACCTGAAATGGTCGGCAGCCTGAATACACCGCTCGCCATGTTCGTTGCCGGTGCGACCATCGCACAGACAAATCTGCCCGGTGTGCTCAAGAAGCCCCGCATCTTCTATGTGGCCCTGCTCAAGCTCCTGGTGATTCCGCTGCTGTGCATTGTGGTGTTCCGGTTTCTGCCGGCAGAGCCGACGGTGGAGATGACCGTCATCGCTGCCGCTGCTGCACCGAGTGCGGCGATCTGCACGATGATGAGCCTGAGCTACAACCGGAACGCTGCCTATGCCTCAGAGATCTTCGGCGTGACGACACTGCTGTCAGTGGCAACAATGCCGCTGATGATGGTTGTGTATGGATGGATCGGGTAAGAATCTGTACCCCTGCCCAATGCCAACAACTTAGCACAACAAAACCTGCGGGTGCAGGGCGGTCACCGCCCTGCCGAGGGTGGTTTAGGAGGGGCGATAAGCAGGCAGCCCAAATCTTTGATTTGGTGCTGATCGCTTATGCAAAGCTCAGCCCCTCCTGAGTCGGCGCAAGCCGACAAAA
>JAFXOO010000197.1 GCA_017528675.1 Oscillospiraceae bacterium
CCGAAATCATCCGCAGAGAATGGGGCTTCTCCGGCTTTCTCATGACAGACTGGTGGGCAAATATCAACGAGCGTGGCAAGGCACCCGACCGTGGTCTGCTTTCGGCTATGGTGCGTGCGCAGAACGATGTCTATATGGTCTGCGCTGAGTGCACCGAGGCACATGAGGATGACCTGATGCAGGCACTCTCCGAGGGAAGGCTGACCCGTGGCGAGCTACAGCGCAATGCCATGAATATCTGCGGCTTTCTGCTGAAAACCAAGGCAATGGAACGGGTCTGCGGCGTGGATTCGGCAGCCGAGATCACCGGCCGTCCCGCTGATGAGGGCGATGAAGGCGGCGAGGTGGTATTCTACGATGTGGACGGCGATTTCACGCTCGACCTGACAGGCGTGAAGTCCGAGCGTGGCCGCAGCTATGTCTTTGCGCTGAACATTCTCTCGCCGGGCTGGTATGAAATCACCGTCACAGCCTCCTCGACGGCAAGCGAACTGGCGCAGATGGCAGTCACGCTCTTTGCGATGGGCACCGCCAGCGGTACCTTCACCTGGAACGGCACAGGCGGCAGGCCTGTGAGCTATGCCAACAAGGTGCCGATGTTCTCACGCTACACTGCAATGCGCCTGTATTTCGCCCAGAACGGGCTGGACATGCACAGCATCCACTTTTGTAAGGTGTCCGATGCCGTGGATCCTTCCGCCCTGGTGAAGGAGGACTGAAATGGCCGATCTGCGTGAACACAGCATGCCCGTGAAGCTCGATGCTGCACAGAAGCCGGTCAGCCTTTCCGGGAGACCGGTACAGCCTCCGGCGCCGAAGGCTGCACCGCCGCAAAAGCCGCCTATGACCAGAAAGCAGGAGCTTGCCCTGGCCATCTTTATACTGGCGATTGCCGCCGTTATCATCACGGTGAACATTCTGTGGACAATCTGCAAAGGGGTGTGAGACTTGGCACTGTTCAACAAACGATTCCCCGGCTGGCATCTTGAGACTGATGAATACACCGTGAGCAGCTTCACGGCGCACGACCTCCGCAAGGCGGTGCACGGCGTACACCGCTGCAAGCTCGGCTATTGCATCCTGACACCGCCCCGCCCGGTCCGTGGGTGTGTGTTCGTACAGTTCTGCCTGGATGACAAGGGAAAATACCACATTGAATACAGCTTTGCGGATGAAAACCGTGCCAATGTCCTGCGCTGCCGGGAAGGGATTTCAGGCGGTGAGCTGGACAATCTGCTGGACGATCTGCTCGAAAAGGGCTGGATTCCGGACACCTCCCGCTGGGAAACGGCAGGCGTGTTTCCCGACCGCTATGACCGGCATGTGTATGAGGAAATCCTGAAGCTGATCGGCGGGATCCCCGCTGTGGAGGCATTCAGCTATGCACTGGATTCCCCGCAGGGATGGTATCACGAGCATTCCGCCGCCTATGAGGCAAGAGGCATCCCCTTCTTCTCCGGCATCGGGCGGCTTCTGTGGGTCGGGATGACTGACCTGCTGCTCTCCGGGGGCTGCCTGGTTGAGCTGGAGCACAAGGCAGGTCTGGCGGAGTTTCTTGGCGCAGTGCGGCACATTGCCGAGGATCTGCCTGTGGAGGAAGCCTGGTTCCGGGAGGAGCATTCCCTCCCCCGCTGGTGCGCCATGCTCGACCGCAAATGGTGGGATACCGGATGCTGTATGGGTGCAATTGACATCGGCTCGGACAGCTATGTGCTGTTCATCACGACCCGTGTGACCCTTGGCCGCCTGCGTGATCTGGCAAAGGAGCTCGGTGAATGTATTGATCTTGCCAAGCTGATGTAATGCCTGTCCCCTGCACCCCGGCAGATACCATCTATGCTGTAGATTATTTTGTTTACATATAGTAAAAAAACTATTGACATTTACCGAACAATGTGTTATGATGTTGTTATACAGAATAGAAGCGGAAGCCTGACTTCCGCCCCAAAGCACTGCAAACAAGGAGGAAAAGCAATGAAAAAAAGCATCCGTACCCGCTTGAAGTCGGCTGTCGCACTGCTCGCTTCCATGGCGATCACTGCAACCTCTGCTGCTGTACTGCCGCAGAGCGTGACCGCAGCCGATGCAACGGTAGAGGATTCCGGCGTCGAGATTGACTATGCCCGTGCGCTGCAATACTCGATCTATTTCTATGATGCCAACATGTGCGGCGACCAGGTCGGCGAACACACACGGATTTCGTGGCGTGATGACTGCCACACCTATGATGCGCATGTGCCCATGGTTCCGTGGGACGGCAACACCGTCGAGGGCGGCGGCACCAACCTTTCCCAGGAATTCATGAACAAGTACAAGGACGTGCTTGACCCGGACGGCGACGGCACAATCGACGTTGCCGGCGGTATGCACGATGCCGGCGACCATGTGGAATTCGGTATGCCCGAAAACTACGCTGCTGCAACGCTCGGCTGGGGCTATTATGAATTCCGGGACAGCTATAAGAAGCTCGGACAGGATGACCACATTGAGACGGTTCTGCGCCACTTCAATGACTACCTCATGAAGTGCACATTCCGTGACAAGGATGGCACCGTCATTGCCCACTGCTATCAGGTCGGTGAAGGCGGCATCGACCACAGCGTATGGGAAGCGCCTGAAGTAGACACCATGGTGCGCCCGGCTTACTTCCTCACCGCCGAAAAGCCGCAGACAGACTATGTGGTTTCCGCCTGCGCTTCGCTTGCCATCAACTACCTCAACTTCAAGGATACCGACCCGGAATATGCTGCGCAGTCGCTTGATTACGCAAAGGCGCTCTGGGATTTTGCCAATGCAAACGAGAAGGAGCTCTCTGACAATGGTGACGGCCCCGGCAGATTCTATCAGTCCACCAAGTGGGAGGACGATTACTGCTGGGCGGCTGCGTGGATGTACCTTGCCACCGGCGATGCAACTGTCTTTGACGATGCCTATGAGATCTTCGATTACTATGCAGCATCCGGCTGGGTGTACTGCTGGAATGACATGTGGAGCGGTGCTTCCATCCTCTGGGCACGCATCAACCAGGAACACCCGGAGCTTGACATGGTGCAGAAATGCCGTGATGCACAGGGCAAGAATGAGCATGTGTTCGACGATTTCTGGGATAATGACTGCGTCGGCAAAATCCTCACTACCTATAAGCAGAAAACCACCCCGCAGGGTCTTGTGTTCATCGACGTATGGGGAAGCTGCCGCTATGCTTCGGCATTTGCACTGTGCTGCTTCGTCTATGACAAGTACCACAATGACGGCAAGCCGAGCGAATGGAGCGAATTCGCCAAGCACCAGATCGACTATATCCTCGGTGACAACGACATCACCTACAAGGAAACCGAGAAGCAGACCGTCCTTGCCGGCAGAAACGGCGACCACGGCAAGAGAGTCTTCCTCTGCGGCTATGATCCGGTCTATTCCGTTATGAACCCGCATCACCGTGCAGCCTCCGGCCTGACGATGGCTGAGGATCCCCGTGAGCAGAAGCATGTGCTCTGGGGTGCGCTCGCCGGCGGCCCCGATGACAATGACAGGCACAGCGACAGCACCAATGACTGGCGTGAAAATGAGGTCACCATCGACTACAATGCCGCATTCGTCGGCGCATGCGCTGCTGCCTATGACTACTACGGCACGGACGAGATGGCAGTGACTGCCAATTTCCCGCCTGAGGAGAAGATCAGCGAGGACGAGCAGGGCGGTTCCGGCTACTGGGTTGAGGCCATCGGCAATGATGTCCGTGTGGCAGACGGTACCGGTGCCATGGAGATTTCCTTTAAGGTGTATTCCGGCGTGCCGAAGCCTGAGAAGGATATCACCGTGAGATATTATATCAACACTTCCGAGATCGGCGATCCGACGGTTGTGCACGGCAAGAAGCTCTATGACCAGGCAGAAATGGAGATCAAGGGTGCGACCTGCGAGGTCAGCAATCCCATCAAGTGGGACAAAATGGAAGACACCTACTATGTTGAGGTCAAGTGGGACGGCTGCACCTTTGCCAATTCCGGCAAGAAGTGCCAGATTGAGGTCGGCTTCTTCGGAAAGGGCAAGGAGGATCCGGAGACCCACAAGTATAACATGTATGAATGGGATCCGAAGAATGACTGGAGCTACCAGACGCTGAAAATCGGCAAGAAGGACGATTTCTATGCCGTGGAGGATCCGCCGGAGGAACTCTGCGAGAATATCTGCATCTACCTGGACGGCGTGCTCATCGGCGGTACTGAGCCGGACGGCACAACGCCTGCCGAGAATACCCAGAAGCCCACGGAACCCTCCACAGAACCGGCTACAAAATCCAATGAGCCGACCGGATCTTCTGAACAAAAGGTTGTCTACGGAGATGTCAACCTCGACAGCAAGGTGACGATCGTGGATGTCATCGCCCTCAACAAGAATCTGATGACCGGCGAGAAGCTGAGCGCAGAAGCAAAGCGCAACGCTGACGTTGACAACAGCAATCCGGAAAAGCCGGATGAGATTGATGCACTCAACATTCTCAAGGCCGTGGTGGAGATGATTACGCTCCCTGTTCCTAAATCATCCTGATGCAAAAGGCTGTGTAACCGCATAGGTTACACAGCCTTAGTTTGTTGATAAAGTCCTTTTTCCGGTGCTGGCGCACCGGTAAGCCCCCGCCCCCATCGGGGAGCAATGCCAGCAGCTTAGGCCTGCGCCGACTCAGGAGGAGCTGAGCTTTGCCAGTACTTCCCGGAGTGTCTGCTTCTTTTCCATCATCTTCTCAAAACGGTCAATGTACTCATACGGGAATTTGTAGTTGAGAATGCGGGTGATGTCACCGTCCGGGAGCACAACCTTGGTCGATGCGCCGCAGCCAGCGCCCAGGATGGTCTGGGTCTCGTCCATGATGAGAATGTTGTAGAGATTCTCCTTACCGGGTTTTGCATAGCCCACATTTTCAAGATTTCCGACGGTGTTTTTCTGGCGGTAAAGATAGTACGGGCGCCATCCTCCCTCCGGCAGCGCCTTTGCCGAAAGCGCTGCCATGCGCTCGACCTGTGCAATGGTGCCGTCCGCAGTTTCCGTGCGATAGAGATCCGCTGCCCGTTTCAGCGTCAGGGTGTGAACCGTGATGCTGTCCGGCGCAAGTGCCATAACACGCCGCAGCGTGTCAGAAAAGCCCTCATAGGTGTCCGTCGGAAGTCCGGCAATGAGATCCATATTGATATCCTCAAACCCCATGTCCCGTGCAAGCAGGAACGCATCCACGGCCTGGCGGGCGGTGTGCTTTCTGCCGATGACCTCCAGCACATTGTCCTGCAATGTCTGGGGGTTGACCGAGATACGGGTGGCACCCATTTCCCGGATGACGGCAAGCTTCTCCCGTGTGATGGTGTCCGCACGGCCGGCCTCCACCGTGTATTCCCGTGCATGTCCGATGTCGATATGCGTTGCCACAGCCTCCATGACCTGCCGTAATTCCTGCGCAGAAATGGCGGTAGGCGTGCCGCCGCCGATGTAGACCGACTGCACCTGTAAGCCGAATGCAGGGATCATCTTGCCGTAGACCGCAATCTCCTCGCAGAGCTTCTCGACATACCCCGGAATCAACGCCTTTGCTGTCTCCATCGAATGCGACACAAAGGAGCAATAGCTGCATCTGGTCGGACAAAAGGGGATCGAGATGTACAGCCCGATCTCCTTCGGGGAATGCGGCAGAATCGGATGCTGCACAAGCGCTGTATCCACTGCAAGCTGCATCTTTTCCGGCGAGATCAGATACCGCTCCCGCAGCGATGCCGCAGCCTGTTCTGTCGTCATGCCGGCATCCAGGCACTGGATGACCTTGCGCACCGGCCGGATGCCCGTCAGCAGCCCCCAAGGCGGTGTATAGCCCGTCATGTCCCGCAGCAGGTCATACAGCAGTCTGCAAAGTGTGAACTCCTGGTCTGCCTCCGGGCTGTCCGCAGCGAGCGTGCAGGATCGTTCGCCGGCTTTTCCGTCCAGTACTGCCGAGACATGCAGCAGCAGACTTTCTCCAGGACAGAGCTCCGTGGTGATGCAGTTGGGCACATCCTCCGGTTCCCTGCCGTCCTCACACAGGACAAACCGCACGCCCGGAATGAAGATCTTGGCAGTGGCCTGTACCTCATAGCCGAAATGGTGTCCCCGGAACACCAATGCATAGCGCCTGTCCTCCATCATCTGACCCCCATATAGGGATTGTTCCGCCGCTCATCTGAAAGCGTGGAGTTCTCACCGTGGCCGGGATACACCTCTGCATCAAAGGGCAGTTCCGTCAGACGCCGGAGCGAGGCGAGCATGTCCTTGCGGTTGCCGCCCAGGTCAATGCGTCCGATTCCGCCGCAGAACAGCGTATCGCCTGTAAACAGATGCCCCTCACAGAGATAGCAGACCCCGCCCGGCGTGTGTCCCGGTGTGTGCAGTACAGTAAATGTCAGACCCGCCGCACGGATGGTCTGCCCCTCCCGGATGGTAATGAACTCCCGC
>JAFXOO010000198.1 GCA_017528675.1 Oscillospiraceae bacterium
CATACAAAGCGTTCGGGCAGTTGCCGTCCACGCAGGACAGGCCGACATAGTCATGGCATTTCATCATGTTACCTCCTCGATCCTGATATAGATGCCGGGGATCTCTGCCCAGAACTTTTCACAGATCTCCGAGCAGACCAGCGCATCGTCCTTCCAGAATCCGCAGCGTGTCATGCAGTCTTTTAGCAGCTTCTGGAGGTTGTCGGTATCTGGCTTTGTGGTACGGTATTCGCCGTCACGATGGCAGCCGCGCGGAAAGCACCATTTGACAATCAATCGCACACCGCAGACATACGGTTCGTCCGGCTTGTGCTTCCAGAGATGTGCGGTCAGCATTTTCTTTGCCTCCGAGATTTCCGGCGTGTCATGCAGATAGGCCTTTCCGGTTTTCCGGTTTCTGCCGATCTCCTTTTCCTGTGCTGTTACGGTCGGCGGGATCATCGGCATAAAAAATTCTATCAATCTTCTTCTCTCCTTCCGGCATATTGTGGGGCGCTGGTGTCAATGCAGGGTATTCCGACAGGGCGGCTTGCTTGTCAGCCGCCTGTCGGTGTACCCATTGACATGGCACAATTTGCGACACGACAAATCTATATATTATATAGCCACCTGTCGCAATTTTTTGTCGCAAAATTTCAGCAGGTTTTTCGGGTGATGATTCCGTTGTTCAAGGTCAGACTATCGCACTTTTTCAACCGACGTTCAACAGAGCGACGATCCACGCCAAGCAGCTCTGCCATATCGTCAACACCGATTCTTCCATCTGCTGCGCATGAATCAAATGTGTTCAGAAGCTCGGCGGATTTGTCAGCCGCCTTTGCCTTTGCGATCTGAGACTGTCGCTTGTGGCCGTTTTTCGATGCACGCTGCTGTGTTGTCAGCTCCACATCGGATTGCAGATCCTTGAGCACGCCGAGCTGGTCGATCTCGTGAAGCGGATACTTGAACCACACATTGACCGGCGGAAATTTCGGAAACTCTCTGAGCGTGCCCTCGATGCGCCATGCGCTCATCTGTGATACATAGCTGTCAGACGATTTCAGCGCCGCTGCAAGCGCCTGATACTGTTCATTGCTCATGTTGTCCCGGCAGAGCTGCACCGCGGCATTCCGGCTCAGCAGATCGTCCTGCGGAGCATTGTTCAGCGCATTCGGTGCGATCTGTGCAAGGTGATGCTCGCAGATACGGCAAGCCTCACGGTTCTGCTGCTGCTTTACAATATCATCTGTCAGATCAAGTTCGATCATATCCAGCAGTGCGTCCGGATCACGGGCAAACACTCCGCTGCCGGATGCTCTGTCCATGCTGCGCTTTCCGCCCTGTAGTCCCTTGCTGTGGTGATGGCAGTAGATCACAGCACAGCCGAGCTCTGTACAGACCTTGTCAAACTGGTTGCAGAAGTGTGCCATCTGATCGGCGGAGTTTTCATCGCCTGTGATGACCTTGTAGATCGGGTCTATGATAACTGCGATATAATTGTCTTTCTTGGCTCTGCGGATGAGCTTAGGTGCTAATTTATCCATCGGCTCCGTTACGCCTCGCAGATTCCAGATCACAATGCTGCCGATGTTCTGAGGTGCGATTTTCATACACTCGTATACATCACGGAAGCGGTGCAGGCAGGACGCTTTGTCGAGCTCCAGATTCACATAGAGGACACGCCCCTTTGCACACTGCCAGCCAAACCATTTTCTGCCCTCTGCGATCGCAATGCACATCTCGATGAGCGCATAGGACTTACCCGCCTTGGAGGGTCCTGCGATCAGCATCTTGTGCCCCTGACGGAGTACACCCTCGATCAGCGGCGGCGCCAGCTCCGGCAGGTGCTCCCATGCATCCGCCATGTTCTCAAAATCCGGCAGATCATCCGTGATGCTTTCGATATAGTCCTTCCACTCTGCCCACGATGCAAAGCCGGAGTTGGTCTCAATGAGAAACTGCTTTTTCCCCTTTCGCATCACACCGGGCATCCGGGACAATCTTGATGGATTCCGGTTCTGGCGATCCACCTTCAGGCCGTTTTTATCGCATACAGAATACAGGAAATCGACACGCTTGCGGTATTCCTCATAGCTGCCTGCATCGACACGCACGATGGCATGCAGCGACTTGCCGCCGGAATAGACCAGCGCTGCAATCGGAAGCTGCAAGTCGTGCATGATGCCGTTCTGCTGTTCGACGGAAATCGCATCGGATTCAACCAGTGCATAGCGGAATTCTGTCACATTCTCGTTTTTGGCACCCCGTCCGTCGAGCGGATTGAAACGGATCCATGCCCCGCATTCCGGATTCGTGTCACCGAATACTGCTCCGAAATCACCGCCGTATTTTTGCAATTCCGCAAGAAGCTGGCCGGCGGTTCTGTCCCAGCATCCCGCTGTCGGGAGATATTTGCCGTCGCTGTTCTGCCAGCATTCCGTGACATAGCCGACATTGTCACCAGCCTCAAACAGCGTTTCGAGATAGCGGGAGATCTGTTCAGCGGGGTTCCAGTGCTCAGGCTCCGGTATCGGCAGTGCAGTCGTCTGTCCCACCGCAACCCTACACACCATCACAACCGTCCCCGGCTGGCTCCTGATCGCCGCTTAGGTATAACAAGATATACCTAACACCTAATATTTGTATAACTTGTTATACAAATCTTCACACCATACGGCGATAAGCTGTAACAAGATATACTTTATCCCACATCTTTTCTTTATTCCGTAAAACAAAAAAGCTCGGCAGAGTATCGCCTCCGCCGAGCTTCCTTTTATCCTCTTGCTTTAATTGTCGCCATCGTTCTTGCAATCTCATCGCTTTCCATCCGCAGCATCTTAATCCTGTACCGGACGCTCTGCGCAGAGATGTTTCCCTCGCAGCTGCTGAGCTGTTTTTTCAGCTCCTCGATACGCTGTTCAATTGTTGCCCGTGTCTCAGAGTAAGATTTCAAAAGATCGTCCATCGTATATCCCTC
>JAFXOO010000017.1 GCA_017528675.1 Oscillospiraceae bacterium
CAGAGCGCAATGTCCTGGGCATCCAGAACAATCTCCACCGGCTTTCCGGTGACCTGCTCCGAGCAGGCAGCAATCCGCTCTGCCAGTTCAGTCAGTGTAATGCGGAAATGATTCAGGCCGATATTATAAACCGGCTTCCAGTCTCCTTCATACTTCAGCATTGCAAACAGTGCACGGACAGCATCCGAAATATCAATATAAGAGAAGACCTGTTTTCCGCCACGCAGATTGATACGGCCATCCTGCTTCGCCTGCTTGCAGAGTGCCTGAACAAGATTCTGGCTCTGCACGATGGGATCCAGCCGGAGCTGTGTCATCCGGACATCCGTGCCGGTAAAGTAGGCCTCAAACACCTTCTCGGACGCATACTTTGCTGTGGTATACACAGAATTCGGCGCCGGAACCGTTTTTTCTGTCCGGATCTCCTCCGTATCGCCGTAGACACCCTGACTGGAAAGATTGATGACAGCAGGAATTCCGGCTTTTTTTGCCGCACGACAGACAGCAGCCGCAAAATCTATGCTGGATGCAATGTCGGCGTTGGGCTTCATTCTCCGGGAAAAAGCAAGATGCAGCAGAATATCCGCTGCGGGCAATTCCGTTTTTCCGTCCCGGACTTCGCTGATCGGAATGCACCCGATCCGTTCGGGATCATAGGCTTGCAGTCCCCGGAGCTGGTTTTCAAGATTCTCCTGGGATACCGCAACACCTGTCACATTCCAGTCCGTTTCCTGCATAATGAGCGAAATCAGATTTGAACCCACAAATCCGTCCGCTCCGGTTATCAGAACATGTTTCTTTTCGCTATTCACAGATCTTCCTCCTACACTGCCCTGCTTTAAGCTCCGCAGGGCGCCTTACGGCGCCCTTCTGACAAGCAATGTCCTCACTGCTTATAAATCATAGTCGAGCTTTTCTCTGAGACTGTTCAGATCGTGCGGCTGCATCAGGATGGATTCACCCTCGGGGTTTGTGACCTGATAAAGCTGGAACATCTGATCGAGCCGGTCAATCAGTTCCTCCTTGGTATCTGCACAGATGTGGTTTCTCGAAACAAGCTGACCTAATGTACCTGCCGCCGTATCCGGCACCTTCTCGCCGGGTGCATATCGTCTGGCAATATGAATCAGCCACGGGTAGGATTCCAGCGCCTTGAGATTGCGGTATTCCTGAATGGTCTCACCGGGCTTTGCAACAACGCACCAGGTGGCATACCACTTCTTGAAATTGGCATTGAATTCCACATGCTCGCCCATGCTGCCGGTCAGGGCATAGCTCATCAGGCGCTCAAATGTGTTGAACTTGTTCTCATACTCCAGAATCTGGTAGGTCTTGCAGCCGTTCAGGCGCATACCGGACTCATAGAAATAAATCTGGTCGCCCTTGACACAGGCCTGCATAAACAGCGAACCGTTCTTGACACCAATGCCCTTGAGCATAGCGATCACACGGTCGTTGTATTTCTCGTAAAACAGCTTTGTATATCTGGACGGGTAGATGTACAGATCCGGAACCCGTACAACTCCCTGCTGGGTGATATTAAAGTATCTGTCATGAATTGCCGCAAGCTGGATATCTCCATCCTGCGCAATATAGGTCACATTGATTTCGTCGTAGGGGATATAGGCTTCAATAATGACATCCTTGCCTCTGGAACGAGCCATAGCCTTGTCAAAGCCAACCTCAAGCTCATCCGCATTGTGGCAGATTGAAATGCCCTGTGAACCGCCCGCATCGACCGGTTTGATGATGACAGGATATTCGATCTCTGTCTGGCGGATTGCTTCCCTGGATGCAATATGGTATTCCTTCGGAACCGGAACACCGTATTTCATGCAGGTCTGCTTGAAGTACTTCTTATTGTCAGACATCAGAAGCTGCTCAACCGTATACGGAACATGGAAGCCGAGCTTCTCTGCAATCTTGCAGACATACGATGAGAGCATGTCATTGAAATTGGAAATCACTCCGTCATAGTGCTCATCCTTGCAAAGCTGCACGACTGCATCCACATCAATCGCACTCACATCATGTGCGGCATCAGCGATGCTCTTGACATAAGTACCCTTATTATAATCCAGAACACCGATAAACACCTGGTTTCTGTGCGCCAGATCAATCAGATCCGCAGTAGGCCCCTGACCTCCGATCAGCAGCAGTCTCTTACCCTTCAATTCATTCATCAGCATGACATTCACTCTTTCATGATTTATTTACACAACGCCGGCTGTAAGATCGTCTGATGACGCATCCTCGCCGTAAATGCTCTGGTATGCCTCAACGATCATTTCCTTCGGGACTTCATCCAGGCAGATTGCAACGCCGTCACAGGAATAGCCCATAAACGCACTTCTGCCGGCCTGGCCTCGTTTCGTTGAATTTTTCCTGTCAAACGTAAACTTGATCAGCCGCCAGATCATCTTGCAATCTGTCATGAAGCTGACGTTTTCCACATACCAGACATCGTTCTCAAACTGATCCTGCCAGTTGCGCATGACTTCCGCATGCAGCGGCGGGCATTCCAGACCCGGCCGCACCTTCAGTCTTTCACGATGTCTTGCATTGTACCGTGAAAGATACTGCACCGGCAAAGGACGAGGTCCGATGATCGACATGTCCCCCTTCAGGATGCTGACAAAATTCAGCAGCTCATCGAGCGATGTTTTCCGGACAAAGCGTCCCCATTTGGTGACCCGCTTGTCGGCCGGAAGCAGTGCGCCGTGCTCATCCACCGTGTTGCGCATATTGCGGAATTTAATCAGATTAAAGGGCTTTTCGTTCATGCCGCTGCGTTCTTGCAGAAAAAAAATCGGCCGTCCGACATCAAAAAGAGTGATGATGCCAATCAACAGGTTGATTGGCAGCGTCAGAATCAGCACCACCAGCGCAATCAGGAAATCAAGCCCCCGCTTTACATAGCGGACGTAAAAAGTATTCCTCGCATGAACCGGCTGCACCTTCTGATTGACTTCGGGCAGCCGTTCAGCAGATAGCTTGTCTGCGATATGCCATCGCATCTCCAGGGAAACATTCTCTATTTCTTTCATATCACTCTTGCAATCTTCCAACTCAGATTTGTTAGTGGTTTATTTCAGGATTGCATCACAGATCCGGTCTGCATCTTCAAGAGACAAATCCGCATACATCGGCAGTGTCAGAACACAGTCTGCTGCATGTGCAGAAACCGGCACATCAATACTGCCGTACTGCTCCTGATAGCAAGCAAAGCGTGTGGTAATCGGGTAGAAGTACTTTCTGGCAAAAATGTCAACCTTCTCCAGATTTTCCTTTACTTCGTCACGGTTATACTTGAAGCCGTCAAAAATAACAGGATAGTAAGCATAGTTCCATACGAGTCCCTTTTCCGGCTCAATCAGCTTGATGCCCTTGACGCCGCTGAGGCGCTCCGTGAAGCGGTCACCGACGATCTTTCTCTTGGCAATTTCCTCGTCCAGATGGCGCAGATTGCAGATACCCATAACAGCCTCAAACTCGTTCATACGGGCATTGGTACCGATATATTCTGCCTCCTCATGGCTTGTAAAGCCGAAGTTGACGATATACTGCATCGCATTGAACAGCTCCGGATCCTTATATGCCACAAGACCGCCCTCGATGGTGTGGAACACCTTCGTTGCATGTGTGCTGAACATCGCTGCATCGCCATAATTGGCTGCGCTCACGCCATTGAGCGTAACACCGAATGCATGCGCTGCATCATATACAACCTTCAGATTGTGCTTCTTTGCAATCTTTTCAATTGCAGCCACATCACACATAAAGCCGTATACATGAGTAGCCACGATGGCAACTGTCTTTTCCGTGATTGCCGCTTCGATCAGCTCAGGGTTAATCGTGTAGTTATCCTCTTTGACATCGACAAAGACCGGTGTCAGACCGTTGCGGACAATTGCATTGGTCGTTGAAATATGCGTATAAGGAGTGGTAATCACTTCGCCCTTCATGTTGAGCGCCTGAAGTGCAACCTCCATAGCCACATGGCCGTTGGCGAAGAGCCAGATATGATCGCAGCCGAGATATTTCTTCAGATCGTCCTCGAACTTGACAGAAGCTGCGCCTCTGTTGGACAGCCAGCGGCTTTCCCATACAGGTCTGAGTTCCTCCATATACTCCTC
>JAFXOO010000018.1 GCA_017528675.1 Oscillospiraceae bacterium
ATCCGCATGGTAACCGGCAAGAACCGTGCCATCGTCATCACCGACGGCAGTGAAGACGATCCGGAGGCACAGGGCATCCCGCTCGTGGGAACTGTCGCCGCCGGCATCCCGATCACAGCCATCGAGAATGTCACGGATTATGTGGACTTCTATCCCTCCGGGACGTATGACGGCAAGCTTTTCGCCCTGCGTATCCGGGGTGAGAGCATGATCAACATCGGCATTTTAGACGGAGACATCGTGATCGTTGAGCAGACGAATTACGCCGAAAACGGTGATGTTGTCGTAGCCCTTGTAGACCGCAGCGAAGCGACTGTCAAGACATTTTTCAAGGAAGACGGCCACTACCGTCTCCAGCCTGAAAATGACGAAATGGATCCGATCATCGTAGATGAGGTCGAAATCCTCGGCAAGGTCGTATCCCTGATCCGGTATTTCTGAAGCCCCGTACAGGAAGTGAAACAACCCACAGAAAGAAAGGAGCACCCGCAATGATGAACAAAGTCAAGGTCGTTATCCTCGGCAAGGACTACACCCTCATGACCGAGGAGGCACCCAATTACGTCTACAATCTGGCAAGAACCCTTGAGAACGAAATCCGTGAAAAGATGGAAAAGGGCGGTGTATCGCAGTACAACGCAGCGATTATGACCGCACTTTCTGCGCTTGACGACATGAACAAATCCCGTTCCCAGCTCAATGACATTGCCGACACAAGCAAGAGTTATGTAGACGATGCCGGCCGTGTCCGCATCGAGCGTGATGCCGCCCTCAAGGAGATCGAGGTACTCAAGTCCAAGATTGCCCAGCTTGAGAACACCCTCAAGCTGCGGAAGCTCAAGGAAAGCCTTGATGCCTGAGATCCTTGCACCGGCCGGGAGCATGGAAGCGCTCATTGCAGCCGTGCGCTGCGGCGCTGATGCTGTTTACGTCGGTGGCACAATGTACTCTGCCCGCAGCAGTGCAGCGAATTTCGACCTGCCCGCACTCCGGGAGGCATCCGATCTCTGCCGTTGTGCCGGTGTAAAGCTGCACCTGGCGGTCAACACGCTGCTGACGGATACAGAATTGCCGGAATTTTGTCGATATATGGAGAAAGCAGGACAATTTGCAGATGCCTGTATCGTGCAGGACACCGGTGTTCTGCAAGTCATCCGCCGGTTGCTCCCGGAGATGCCGCTCCATGCCTCCACCCAGATGAGCATCCATACCCCCGCCGGAGCACGGGAGGCAGCCGCCCTCGGCTGCACCAGGGTAGTAGCCGCAAGGGAAATGTCCCGGGACGAGCTTGCCGACCTCTGCCGTGAGCCGGTAGAGGTCGAGGTATTCGTTCATGGCGCCCTGTGCATGTCCGTTTCCGGCCAGTGCAGCTTTTCAGCACTTGTCGGCGGCAGAAGTGCCAACCGTGGTGCCTGTGCGCAGGCATGCCGTCTCCCGTGGAAAACGCCCTCCGGAAAGAATCTCGCAGCGCTCTCGCTCCGGGATCTCTGTCTTGTGCCGCATATTGCAGAGCTGTGTGAAATGGGTGTCGATTCGTTCAAAATCGAAGGGCGTATGAAGCGTCCGGAGTATGTCGCCGCCGCCGTCACCGCACTGCGTCAGGCACTTTCCGGCGAGCAGCCCGATCTGGAGCGCCTACAGGCAGTCTTTTCGAGAAGCGGCTTCACCGATGGCTATTTCACGGGAAAAAAGCAGAATATGTTCGGCTTCCGGAGAAAGGAAGATGTCCTCGCCGGCAGTGCCGTCCTTCCGGAGCTTGCCGCACTCTATGAAAAGCAGCCGCCCCTCGAAACGCTGGATTTTTCGGCAAATCTGCAAAGCGGCGCCCCAGCCGTCCTGACCGTCACTGACACGCACGCAAGAACTGTGACCGTCACCGGCGACATCCCGGAGCAGGCGGAAAAGACGCCTCTGACCGCAGAACGCCTGTCCCGCAGCCTTTCCAAGCTTGGCGGAACGATTTACCGGGCAGAGGAGACCCGCCTTGCGAACCCGGACGGCCTGATTCTGACCGCTGCCCAGTGCAATGCGCTGCGGCGGGAGGCAGTGCAGGCGATGGATGCACTGCGCATCCGGGAGAATACACCGCCCTGTCCGCTTGGCAGCACCAGGCTTCCGTCGTCCGTCCCCAGCAAGGGGCGTGGCGAGTATCGTCTGCATGTCCGCACCGCAGCACAGCTTGCCGCTGTTTCTGAGGGAATCTGCTGCATTCCGCTGTCACTTGCCGGAGCGTGTGTGCCATCGCCCCGGATCTGGCTTGAAGCGCCCCGCATCATTGCCAATGAGCCGGAATACAGCCGGAAACTCTCTGCGCTTTATGCGCAGGGCTACCGTCATCTGCTCTGCCATAACCAGGCGGATATCCGACTGGGCAGGGAAGCGGGCTTCACGCTGCACGGCGGCTTCGGCCTGAACGTGGCAAACCGCATGACCGTGCAGACGCTTGCAGGGCAAGGGGTGCAGGATGTGACCGGTTCCATCGAACTGCGCCTGCGCACCCTGCAACAGCTATGTCCGGAAACCGCCCCTGAGACCGGCATCGCAGCGATTGTCTACGGACGTCTGCCGATGATGCTGTTCCGCTGCTGTCCGATCCGTTCCCAGGACGGCTGCCGGCACCATGGCTGCACTATGACCGACCGCACCGGCAGGGTATTCCCGCTCCAGTGCAGCGGCAGCTACCAGGAACTCCTGAATTCTGCTGTATTATGGCTCCCCGGCAAGACGGTTCCCGACCTTGATTATCTTGATTTTTACTTCACAGACGAGCCGCCTGCCCGCATTTCCGATGTTCTGCAAGCCTACCGGACAGGCAGCGGCACTCCGCCGCCGGAACGCACCGGCGGCCTGTATGAGAAAGGAGGGCTCCGATGAAGCTCCTGTTCCGAAAACTCAGCAGCAAAGCGGTACTCCCTGTCCGTGCAACGCCGGACAGTGCCGGCGCAGACCTTTGCGCCTGCCTGGAGACACCGGTCACGATTGCACCGGGGGAGACAGTGATGATTCCGCTTGGACTGACCTGTCAGCCGACCCGCAAGGATATCGCACTGCTGGTATTTCCACGTTCCGGCCTTGCGTCAAAGCACGGCATTACGCTGGCGAACGCCGTTGGCGTCGTTGACAGCGACTACCGGGGCGAGTGGCATGTACCGCTTCACAACATCAGTGCCATGCCCTTTACCGTCGAGCACGGCATGCGGGTTGCGCAGCTTGTTGTAACCCCGGTTCTGTTCCCGGAGATGCTCGAAACCGATACCATAGATGAAACCGCACGGGGTGCCGGTGGCTTCGGCTCCAGCGGCATCTGATTCATTTCCAGAAATAAAAAAAGCGGGCATGTGCCCATGCCCCAGTAAAGGAGAGAACAATGAAACAAGGACTGCTTATGTTTGCGCTCGTCATGATTGCAGTATTCATCGGAGCACTTGTCGGAGATCTGACCTCCACGCTTCCCGGTCTTGAATGGCTTGGTGAAGGCTATGAGATCGGCGTATCCACGTTTGATCTGGACATACATCTGATGGTACTGACCTTTGGCCTGAAGATGAAATTCTGCATAGCAGAGGTGATTTTCCTTCTGATCGCCCTGCTCTGTTTTCCGAAGCTGAGCAAACTTGTTTTTGCAGGCGGCGGTGAAAAAAAGTAAGCAGTATTTCTCCCGTTTGGCGGATTTTGACGGATTTTGACAGCAGGCTGCGTGGTTTTTCATGCCATACATAAAATTTCAGAAAATAACTTGTTTCCTGCCGGAAAAAATGGTATAATAAAAAGAGTACTGGAAGCATCACAGGGCGCAGTCTGCCCTTTTTCAGATAGTAGAACAAAGGAGAGAGAGCATGTTTACAAAAGACATTGGTATTGACCTTGGCACGGCAAATACTCTGGTCTATATGCGTGGGAAAGGCATCGTGCTCCGTGAACCGTCCGTTGTGGCGGTGAACACCAGAACGGAAAAAGCACGCTATGTCGGCAAAGATGCAAAGCAGGTCATCGGCAGGACTCCCGGCTCGATTGTGGCGGTACGTCCTCTCAAAGAAGGCGTCATAGCCGATTTTGACCTGACCATCACCATGCTTCAGGAGTTCATTCACAAGGCGCTCAAGGGCCGTATCTTCACCAAGGCACGGGTCACGATCTGCATCCCCTCCGGTGTCACACCGGTTGAGCGCAATGCCGTCCGTGAGGCAGCCGAAAAGGCTGGTGCCCGCCATCCCGTATTCATTGTAGAAGAACCGATGGCAGCCGCAATCGGCGCAGGTCTCCCGACCACCGAGCCGACCGGCAGCATGATCGTGGACATCGGCGGCGGAACAAGCGAAGTTGCCGTGATCTCGCTTGGCGGCATTGTGACCTCCCGTTCGGTGCGCTGTGCAGGCGATGCCTTTGACACAGCCATCCAGAATTATATCAAGAAGCGCTATAATCTGCTGATCGGTGAACGCTCTGCCGAGAACATCAAGCTCACCATCGGCTCTGCTTTCCCCGGTGAGACAGAGGAAATGATGGAGATCAAGGGCAGGAACCTGCTCAACGGTCTGCCGGAGAATGTCACCGTCAACTCGACGGAGATCCGTGATGCCATGACCGAACCGCTTTCCCGCATCATCGACGCCATCAAGACCACGCTTGAGGAGACCCCGCCGGAGCTCTCCGCTGACATCATCGACCAGGGCATCACCCTTGCAGGCGGCGGTGCATTGCTCCGGGGGATGGACAAGCTCATCAACCGGGAGACGGGAATGCCGGTCTATATTGCCGAATTCCCGCTTGACTGCGTGGCAGAAGGCGCCGGCAAGGTGCTTGAGAACATGGATAAGTACCAGGATACACTGGTGGAATATCTGAAGTATTATGAGAAGTAAACCAAGCGGAGGGAGGCGACCCGGCAAATGAGCAATTTCTGGAAAAGCACGAAATGCCGTGTGATTCTCTGCATACTTGCGCTTTTGATCGGTGTCATGATCTATGCGCTTTCGACAGGCGGCTATACCATCAGCACTGTCGGGATCTTCAAGCGCATCGCCGCCCCCTTCCAGTATGCCTCCAACGCCATCTCCCAGCAGGTGGAATACAACCTGAAGCTTTACCGCAATGCTGAATTCCACTATGAGCAGAACAAGGCACTGCGCCAGGAGATAGCCGAACTGAACCAGGAGCTTGTCGGATATGAGCAGACCAAGGAGGAGCTTGAGAAGCTCAAGGGCTTTGTCGGCATCAAGGAAACGCATGAGGATTTTACGCTTTCCGCTCCCTGTGATGTCATCGGCTATGTCACGAACGATCCGTTCCATGCGTTCATGATTAACGGCGGCACCCGTGACGGCATCGGGCTCTATGATCCGGTCGTAACAGATCAGGGTCTTGTCGGCATCATCACCGAGGTCGGCACCGATACAGCGACAGTAACAACGCTGCTCTCGCCGGACATTTCCGTGGCAGCCTACTGTGCCACCACTACTGACCGGGGTGTTGTTTCAGGCACCGTAGCCCTGTCCATGGACGGTCTGACCCGTATGCAGTACCTTGACCAGGACACCGCCCTTCGTCAGAACAAGGTCATTCTCACCACCGGAGAGACCG
>JAFXOO010000199.1 GCA_017528675.1 Oscillospiraceae bacterium
ATCTGAACGTCTCCCGCTTGAAGCCTGTATCCAGGAAATCTGCGATCTCACAGACCTGTATTCACTGCAAGGTCTGTATGAGGACAGCGAAAGACGCCGTGAACACCTTGACGCCTTTCTACAGGAAGCACGCAAATTCCGTGAAAATGCCGATCTGACGTCACAGGGAAGCCTTGGGGACTGGCTCTGGCATCTGGAGCGGCTGGCAGAAGCCGGGAAAGACATTGACATTCAGGATTCCTCGGCAGAAAGCAGTTGTGTATCCATCAAGACCATACATAAATCCAAAGGTCTGGAATACCCGTTTGTCTTTACTGCGCACATGGAGTATGCATTTAATCTGACATCCGATGTCATTCTTGCAGATGACAGCGGCCTGCTTGGTCTGAGCCTTTATGATCATGAGCAGTACCAGAAGGATTCCAGCATCACAAAGCAGCTTCTTTCGATTGGAATGTGCAGCCGCAAGAGGAGCGAAGAACTGCGTCTGCTCTATGTTGCCCTCACCCGTGCCAAGCAGCAGCTTTTCCTGGTAATGGATGATATCCACACAGGTGCAGTGAAAAAGATATCCTCGCTCTGTAATCTTGCGCCGCTTTTGCAGACCTTGCCGTGCCTTGCACCGGTACTTGCAGAGGATGCAGGCTGCATGCGTGACTGGATACTACAGTATTTGTTCAGCTCCAGGGACGCAGAGCATCTGCTCAATGCAATGGATCATGGCCAGAGCAGTGCGACAGAACTGGCAGAATACCGGGTCTGGACAGGCAATACAGCGGCACCCGTCACGGAAGAATCACAGAAGGAGAAAACAGCGCTTCCCGATTCCGCATTACTGCGTCAGATGGCCAGTCAGCTTGCATTCTCCTACACTTCAGTGCAGACCGAACTCGTCTCAAAATACAGTGTAACCGAGCTCGCACACCCCGAGGCAGTTTCTACAGAGCTGGCACATACGCCCCGCCTTGCGCTCAAACAAGCCCGAAACCTGACCGGAGCCGCAAGAGGTACCGCCGTCCACAAAGCAATGCAATACATCCGCTTTGAAGCTGCCGCCCGGGATGCTGCCGCTGAAATTCAGCGCCTGAAAACAGAGGGCTTCCTGACAGATGAGGAAGCGGATGCTGTCTCTCCTGAACTGCTCTCTGCATTTTTCCAGAGTAAGCTCTATGAACGTATTGCCGCATCTCCGGAAGTCCTGCGGGAAAAGCAGCTTTTTGTTCTCATTGGTGAACTGAAGCTCCCGCACGACTCTGAGCTTCTGAAAAAATACGGCGGTACCGATGGCGTATTGATCGGAACTATGGATCTTCTGTTCCGTGAAGGCGACAGTCTGGTATTGGTGGACTACAAGACGGATTATGTAAAAACTGAAAATGAACTGCTGGAGGAATACAGCTTACAGCTCGGACTCTATCAGAAGGCAGCGGAACTGATTCTCGGCATTCCTGTCAAGGAAGTCTATCTTTACTCATTTACACTGCAAAAGGCTATCCCGGTATCCATGGATACAGTACGGTTTTAATGGGAGGTTCCAATGAAAAGGAAACTGGATGAAATGATCAATACCTGTCTGCGAAACGGAGATTTTGCAGGCGCTAACGCCGCTGTCTGGCAGAAGGGACAATGTCTGTATAGCAATTCTTTCGGTATGGCAGACCGTGAAAATGGTCATCCCATGACAGAGGATACCATTTTCCGGATTTATTCTCTGACCAAACCCGTCACTGCGGTGGCAGTGATGCAGCTTATAGAATCCGGTAAACTGCATCCTGATTTTCCGATCGGTTGGTATATTCCCGAATTCTCCGGGGCAAGAGTTTATGAAGCAGACGGAACAGTCTGTCCTGCCTCCCGTGATATCCTTGTCCGTGATCTGCTGAACATGACCTCAGGACTGACCTATCCGAGCTGCTATACCCGGACGCAGAAGGATACTGCCGCTCTGTTCGGAGAAATGGAGGATGCCCTGCGGGAAGGGCATCCGTTCGACACACTCACGGTATGCCGGCGCCTTGGACAGATTCCGCTACAGTTTGATCCGGGAACGCAATGGGAATACGGCACCTCTGCCGATGTGCTTGGCGGGCTGGTCGAGGTCGTTTCCGGAAGGAGCTACCGGGATTATCTGATAGAGCATATTCTGGAGCCATTGGGGATGGAGGACACGGATTTTTATGTACACGCTGAGAAACTGAACCGGTTTGCCGCATCCTATGAACAGCAGCCGGACAGATCGCTCAGACGGGATGACGCCATGCATCTTGGCCTGAACGGCCAGCGCAGTCTGCCGGCTTTCCTCTCCGGCGGTGCAGGCCTGACCTCCACCATCCGGGATTATGCGAAATTCGCCAACATGCTGGCAAACGGCGGGACAACCTATGACGGTGTGCGCATCCTGAGCCGGCGTTCTGTCTCGTATATGGCCACCTCTCAGATTGATCCGCTCAACGGTTACGGCTACGGCTGTCTTGTTCGTGTCCTGCTGGACAGAACCGCAGCCGGAACGCTTGCTACACTTGGCGAATTCGGCTGGGACGGCTGGACAGGGACGTATTTCTGTGTTGACCCGGCAGAGGAGCTTTGTATTCTGTTCTGGATTCAGCTCAGCAATGCCGGAACAAGCACCCCTGCAAAACTGATGCGGAACATTGTCTATGCATCGCTGGAATAATGCATATCGCTAAGGCAAAAGAGTGATCCTTCCCATGGGAAAGATCACTCTTTTTGATGAATCAGTCAGGAATTATAAGCCCTTGGTGGATTTCAGGTATTCACCGAAGCTCTGCGTATTGCCGGTGCCCACAGAAGCGGCATACTGGAGCGTCAGCGCCGCATCCGAAGCATTGACGGTCTTGTCGCCGTTGACATCTGCACGGGTATTCTGTTCCTCTGTGAACGTGCCTTCCCTGCCGGCGCCGATCGTTGCCGCTTCGATCAGCATGAGTGCTGCATCCGAAGCATTGACAGCGTCATCCTCGTTGAGATTGCCAAGTCCCTCGATCATTGTCGGGTCAAAGGGCTGGTCAGCCGGCTCGGTGGGTTCCGTCGGCTCGGTGGGGGTCACTGTCTCAGGTCGGTAATAGACCCAAGCGCTGAGAATCCTGGTATCCTCATCCGCATATTGCAGCAGATCGTTCCCCTCCGTGTCCGTCAGCTTCGTTACCCGGAAATTCACACGATAGTCGCCTGCTTCCATTTCAGGCGGAAGTGTGATGGATGCCTTGACACTCGCTCTGTTAATGGGAGGCATATAGCTATTGTATATATAGTTGTTAGAGATCTCAGCTTCATAATCAACTGTAAATGGCAGTTCATCCGCATTATCCAGCACAATCTCACAAGCACCGATTTCCGGATCTAAAGTGAAGATGTCATCTTCTGTGTTCA
>JAFXOO010000200.1 GCA_017528675.1 Oscillospiraceae bacterium
GCCTGCCGTCCATGGAGGGCAGCATGATATCGAGCAGGACAATATCGGGGTTCAGGGCATTGAATTTATTGACTGCCTCCTTGCCGTCATTGGAGATAATGACGGAGTAGCCTTCCTTTTCCAGATACATCCGGAGCAGATCACAGATATTCTGGTCATCATCCACAACCAGTACTTTTTCTAAAGCCATAACAAATCTCCTTTCTGCATCTGACTGCCTTGCAGTCAGATCATCATTGCATTTTGCACAAAAATAGTCAATGTAGTACTTACTTTATATTATACCTGATTTTGCAGCTTCAAATATGAATAAATAATGAACGAGAAGTGTACCAATTGTAAATTCAAGATCCATCCGAAACAGTGTCCTCAGTCTCGCTTACGGCGTCCGTCCCGGTTTCTTCGGCTTCGGTGCCGCTGCTGCTGTCCTGGCGGTCATCCACTGCAATGACAAACCGGAACGATACACGGCGGGAGGCATTGAGATCCACGGAGCCGTCCTCCCGGTAGATCGGGCGGTCAGAGGAATAGCCCTGGGCGGTAATCATACCGGCAAGCTTTTCCGTGGTTTCGCTGTCGAGGCCGTTCTCGTCGGAGAGACAGTAGGCCATGACATTGTCTGCACGGTATTCCGAGAGCGTGCGGTTGTAGTCGGGGTTGCCTGTCGGGTCGGAGTGGCCTTCGATCTCGATAGAGGAGACAAATCCGTCATAGGATTCACCGAAGATCACTGAGGTATACGCCTGGAGGAAGCTGCGGAGCATCTTCTTGCCTTCAGGGGACACGGCAAAGGCGTCCACATCGAACAGCAGTACGGAATCGAGGGCGATCTCGCCGGTTTCCTTGTCGATGGAGGCGTTGATGCCGGCCTCCTTCAGTGCCTTGTCGAGGTCGGTATAGAGATCATCCACACGGGAGATGAGCGCATCCCGCTCGGCATCGGACATCTTTTCCAGCTCCTTGGCACCGCTGATGTCAAGATTCGTGCTGACATCCTTGGTGTAGAGATCCCAGGAGCGGCGGTTGTAGTAATAGGACTCGGTTCCGTCCGTGAGGACGAGGCCGTCGTCATCACAGTAGAAATAGACGAGCTGCACGGCATGAGGGCCGTTTGCATCGGTCCATTTCAGACGGAACAGACCGTCGTCGGTAAATGCATAGCTCTCCGGGACGATCTTTTCCTCCCCGATCATGAGATACGGGTCATCCTGCTGGAGATTGAGTGCCGTGATGCCGCACAATTCAGGAGAATCAATGCCGAGATGAGCGTCATAGATATCGACGCCGTTCTCTTCTTTCAGATCCTCCGGATGGAGCGTCACACTCTTGCCGTCACAGGTCAGTGTGAGGGAAGACCCGGAGAAGGAAAAGCCGTAGTGGAGCGTCAGGTCACTGAAGGTATAATCCAGCGTGCCGGTCTTGGAATCATAGCTGTAATCCTTGAGGATGCGCAGCTCAAGCTGGTCGTCCTGCACGGTATAGGCTGCACGCACAGCGAAGCGGTTTCCCTCTGCATCGCTGAACTGCATGGTCATCCAGTTGTAGCCGTTGAGGTAGTTCAGTGAGGAGACATTGGAGTGCGGCCCGACATCAATGCGGTAAGGGAGCTTGGAAAGGGGACGGTCCGCAACGGGAAAGAGCAGATAGCTCATGGCATTGCAGAAATTCACACGC
>JAFXOO010000201.1 GCA_017528675.1 Oscillospiraceae bacterium
CTGGATTTACATTCAGAATCCAGGCTTTCGTTCTGTATTTAGCTGTCAGCTCATCACTCACTTCACCGTCGTCACATCGCTGCCGAACCACTTGGTGGAGATTTCACCGAGCTTGCCGTCAGCCTTCATGGCACTGAGCTGCTTCTGCACTTCATCACAAAGTGCCTGATCATTCTTGCGGAAGCCGATGGCGTACTCCTCCTTCTCCAGCCCCTCCTCAAGCATGACAAAATCCTTGCCGTTGGAGGTGATGAGATAATTGGCAACCACGGAATCCATAAACACCGCATCCGAGAAGCCCATTTCCATCTGGCGCAGAGCCTCAACATTGTCCTCCAGGGGAGTCTCGTGGATGGTGCTGAAGAAGTCTGCTGCCTCAAGGATTTCCTGCGCAGTGGAGCCGGTCTGTACACCGACGGTCTTTCCGCTGAGGTCGGCAATGCCCTTGATTTCGCTGTTGGCCGGAACCACGAAGATCATCTCGTTCTCCATGTACGGGTCAGAGAGGTTCATTGCCTCGGCACGGGACGGGTTCACGCTCAGACCGTTCCAGATGCAGTCGATACGGCCTGCATTGAGATCCTCCTCCTTGGCATCCCAGACAATCGGCTGCTTGATGAGCTTGACGCCCATGCGGTCACAGACCTCCTGTGCGACATCAATATCAAAGCCGACGATATTGTTGTTCTCATCCGTGAAGCCCATCGGCGGGAAGGAGGCGTCCAGACCGAGTACGAACTCACCGCTGTCCAGCACCTTTTGGAGGGAAGCGTCGCCGGATGGATTGGCAGTTCCTGTGCCGGCAGAGCCGCCTGCACAGCCCCCCAGCATCAGCATTGTCATTGCAGTCATAGCTGCCAGGATTTTTTTCAGTTTCATGGTATCTGCTCCTTATGATTCATATTTGGATAGCGCTTCTATCAGTTTACCATAATCAGGTCGATTTGTCAAGAGACGGGCACGAAGAATCCGAAATGCTCCATTGCCTGGTACACGCCGTCGTGGTAAAGATCCTCCGTGACATAATCCGCATGCGGAATCAGCAGACCGCCGTTTCCCATCGCAATGCCGGTTCCGGCAGCTTCAAGCATCGGTAAATCATTGAGGCTGTCCCCGATGGCATAGGCATGTGAACGGTCAATTCCGTGATATTGCAGCACATACTCTGCACCTGTACGCTTGGAACAGCCTTTCGGTGCCATCTCCCCGAAGCCGTAGCCACGGTCGATAAAGTCGAAATAGGGGGCAATGCCTGTTTTAAAGCCGTCCAGATCGCTCTGCGCATCATAGGCGATCACGAACTTATCGAAGCCGAAATCCGCATCCTCCACGCTGCGCCAGACGTTCTTCTCCTGCATCCGGAAGGTATCCCGGATGACCTGGATGAAAGGAAGATTTCTTGTCTCCGGGTCAAAGTAGAATGCATCCCGTCTTTCGTACAGCGGTGCACAGTCTGTCGTCCGGACGAGGTCAGCGATCTTCCGGCAGACTTCCGGGGGATTGGTGCGGTAAAAGACCTCCTTGCCGCCGCATTCGATATAGGTTCCGCAGCCGCAGATATAGCCGTCAAATCCGAGGCACCGCACATCCTCGTCCACATTGATGACCGGCCTTCCGGTGTTGACATAGAGCAGATGCCCTGCCTCCCGTGCAAGACGCAGCGCCCTGACGGTGCTCTCCGGCACGAAATGCGATGCCGAATCCTCCATCAGGGTGCCGTCTATGTCAAAAAACATGATCTTCTGCATCAGATTTTCTTCAGCAGGGAAGTGAGTTCAAGCGCACCGAGTGCACAGTCATAGCCCTTGTTGCCAGCCTTGGTACCGGCACGCTCGATGGCCTGCTCGATGGTATCGGTTGTCAGTACGCCGAACATCACCGGTACGCCGGTTTCGAGAGATACGGACGCAATGCCCTTGGACACCTCTGCGCAGACATAGTCATAGTGGCTTGTGGATCCACGGATCACAGCACCCACACAGATCACGGCGTCATACTTCCCGGAAGCAGCGAGCCTCTTGGCAACGAGCGGAATCTCGAAAGCCCCCGGCACCCATGCCAGGGAGATGTCCTCCTCCGCAACGCCGTGCCGCCGCAGGCAGTCCTCTGCGCCGCCAACGAGCTTGTTGACGATGAATTCATTGAATCTCGATGCCACAATGGCCATTTTCAGGCCGGCACCTTCGTAAATACCTTCCAGTACTCTCATAGTAATGATCCTTTCATGATAAAAAATGATGCAGGTGCAGGAGGCTCAGCCTCCTGCCGGCAAATACTCACACCTGCTCCAGTAAATGCCCCATCTTCTCCCGTTTTGTCCGCAGATAGAGCAGGTCATTTTCCTGCGGGGCAATCTCGATGGGTTCACGGGAGAGAATCTCGATGCCGTATTCCGAGAGGTCACTGATCTTGTCGGGATTGTTGGTCATGATGCGCAGGCGGGTTGCACCGAGATCCTTGAGAATCTGTGCGCCCTCGCTGTAATCCCGCAGATCGGCAGGGAATCCGAGCTCGACATTCGCCTCGACTGTATCCCGGCCATGCTCCTGCAAATCATAGGCACGCAGCTTGTTGATGAGCCCGATGCCACGGCCCTCCTGCCGCAGATAAACGAGAATGCCACGCTGTTCCGCAGCAATACGCCGCATTGCTTCATCGAGCTGCTGGCCGCAGTCACAGCGTGCCGAGCCGAATACATCGCCCGTCAGGCACTCCGAATGTACACGGCAGAGCACCGGCGCACCGTCAGCCACATCCCCCATGACGAGCGCCACATGCTCGCAGCCGGTGATGGAGTTGCGGTAGCCATAGATCTGGAACTCACCGTATTTGGTAGGAAGATGGGCGCTTGTGACACGCTCCATGAAGGTGTCACGCATCCTGCGGTAGCGCTGAAGCTCCCGGATGGTCGTGATGCAAAGCCCATGCTCCGCCGCAAATGCCTTCAGAGCGGTTGTGCGCATCATCGTTCCGTCATCTGCCATGATCTCGCAGCACAGACCACACGGAGCAAGACCGGCAAGCCGCAGCAGATCGACCGTTGCCTCAGTATGTCCTGCCCGTTCAAGTACACCGCCCGGTTTTGCCTCCAGCGGGAACATATGACCGGGGCGCCGGAAATCATGCGGGTTTGCGCTTTCCACACATTTGCGGGCTGTGTAGCCACGCTCCTCGGCGGAGATGCCTGTGGTTGTGTCCACATGGTCGATTGACTCCGTGAAGGCAGTGCAGTGATTGTCCGTGTTGTTGGCGACCATCTGGTGCAGTCCGAGCTTGCGGATGTAGTCGCTGCTCATGGGCATGCAAATCAGTCCACGGCCATATGTTGCCATAAAATTGACATTTTCAGTCGTTGCATACTGCGCCGCACAGATCAGATCTCCTTCATTTTCACGGTCGGGGTCGTCGATCACCAGAATCAGCTTACCTGCCCGCAGCGCATCAAGCGCCTCTGGAATGGTATGAAATTGCATAAAAAACACCTTTCTGTAATCAGGGCTGGGGGTTGAAAAAATCTTCGAGACGGATGTTGAGGTCAGTGAGCACTTCAATCAGCTCACTGCCGGCATCTGTCCCGGCAAGCCGCTGCCCCAGCTCTGTATAATCTTCATGTTCAAGCAGCAGCAGACAGTCGTCAGCCAGAGATGCCAGCTCCCGGAGGTTATGCAGCGGCTTTTTGAAGCATAGAAAACCGCTCGTCCGGGTGAGGGCTTCGGCCAGTGCCCTCTCAGCATGGCGGTATTCATCAGCCATGCCGTACTGTGCAGCATCCGGCTCGTAGACGGAATCATTCGCAGCGGCATCAAGCAGACATCCGCAAATCCAGACCGCAATGCAGAGCTGTTCCGGAATCCGTCCGGTGCTTGTTCCGGCATCAATGGCATCCACGGCGTCCGAGAACGCCTGCAATGTGATCTCAACTAAAGAAGCGGCATCCTCTGCACGGCACAGTGAGCGCAGGAATATCCTTGCAGAGTCAAATGAAAACGGCGTATTCACACAGCCTCCTACAGAAACCCGTGCTGTGCAAGAAAATCCTGCGAGATGCCGCTGCGGTTCTGTGCCCCTCCGCAGAGCTTCTCCACATATTTCGCCACAATATCGCACTCCAGATTAACCGCATCACCGGGCTTTTTTGTGAGCAGTGTCGTTTCGCTGCCGGTATGCGGGATGACGGAAACGGCAAAATCCTGCTGTGTGACAGCGGCCACCGTCAGACTGATACCGTCAATGGCGATGCTGCCCTTTTCGACGATATAGCGCAGGATATGCTCCTCTGCCATGATTGTGACCCAGACGGCATTGCCCTCCCGCCGGAGAGAACGGATGTGCCCGGTGCCGTCAATATGTCCGGTGACGATATGCCCGCCGAAGCGTCCGCCCGCTGCCATGGCACGTTCAAGATTTACCGGAGCACCTGGTGCAAGTCCGCCGAGATTGGTGCGCCGCATGGTTTCCGGCATCACATCGGCAGAAAAATGTCCCGCATCGAAGCTGCACACCGTCAGGCATGTGCCGTTGACGGCGATGCTGTCACCGATGCGGACATCTGTGAGCACTCTGCTTGCAGCAACCGTCACGGTGCAGGTGCTCCCGCCCGTGCGGATTTGCGAAATATGACCGATTTCTTCAATAATTCCTGTGAACATGACTGATTGCTACCTCATCATCTTCTCCTGCTTTGCGGCAATCGGAGAGAATTTGCGTGAAAGCCCGCATTTTCCTGCAAAAATTGCACATTTCGCAGGGCATTATAACATTCTGTCCCGGTGCCCGTTCTGGAGCACATCAAATTCTAGCAGCACATCCTCACCGAACCGCTGGAACGTCGGCGGACTGAGCCGGTAGGCTTCATCCACCTCGTAGACACCAAGGCCGCCGACAGCAGATTTTGCCGAAACGCCGCCGAATACCTTTGGTGCAATATAAACCTGCATATGCTGCACGATGCCTGCCCGCAGCGCAGCCTCATGCAACGCAGCACCGCCCTCAAGCAGAACAGAATCAATTCCTAAACCGCCGAGCTTGCGCATCAGCGAGCGCAGGTTGACACGCCCGTCCGAGGACACGATCTCCAGCACATGCACACCACGTTTTTCGAGCTGTTCGGTCTTGCGGCCGTCTGACCGGCAGCATGCGACATATGTCGGAATCTCATTAGCCGTTGTCACGAGCTTACAGTTGAGGGGAATCTGGAGATTGGAATCGCAGATAACCCGCACCGGATTGCTTGGATTCTCCACACGGCAGGTGAGCACCGGGTCATCCGCCAGCACTGTACCGATGCCGACCATGATGGCAGCGCAGCGCTTGCGGGTGAGATGCACGTTGCGCCGTGCCTCCTCGCCGGTAATCCACCTGGACAGCCCTGCACGGGTGGCGGTTTTGCCGTCGGCAGTCATGGCGATTTTCATGATGACATAGGGCATTTTAGTAGAAATGTAGTGGAAAAAGATCTAGTTAAGCTCCATGCATTCATCCTTGAGAAAATCCCGGACTACTTCAATGCCGGCCGCTTCAAGCATGGCTGCCCCCCTACCGGCTACAAGCGGATTGGGGTCCATCGAGCCGATCCAGACTTTTGAGAAGCCCGCCTGGATAATGGCATCTGTGCAGGGGGGCTGTTTGCCCTCATGACAGCAGGGTTCAAGTGTCACGAACAGTTCCGCACCAACCGGCTGTTCCTGACAGGCACGGATGGCATTGA
>JAFXOO010000202.1 GCA_017528675.1 Oscillospiraceae bacterium
CATCATCGCTCATTTCCGGCTCGTCTTCGTCATCGAAGCTCTTATCGGCGCCGTAGAAATCGTCGTCATCGTCGTCGGGCATCTTGTCGATATCCTCAACGTCACCGGTTGTGAAGCCGTGGCTTTCAAATTCGTCCTCACCGCTTCTGAAATCTTCGGGCATATCCACGGCTGCCATCTGGTAGTC
The DNA here is from genome assembly GCA_017528675.1 of Oscillospiraceae bacterium. Taxonomy (GTDB): domain Bacteria; phylum Bacillota; class Clostridia; order Oscillospirales; family Ruminococcaceae; genus UBA3855. Next base: position 188 of record JAFXOO010000202.1, read on the forward strand.
GTCATCCTCCTCAAAGTGCTGCTTGAGGTCGATTTCATCGTTGTTGGCGTCAAGAACCTTGACGTCGAGACCGAGGGACTGCATCTCCTTGATGAGCACCTTGAAGGATTCCGGAATGCCCGGTTTCGGAACATTCTGTCCCTTGACAATATGCTCGTAGGTATTGACACGGCCGACCGTATCATCGGACTTGACCGTCAGGATCTCCTGCAGGGTATAAGCTGCACCGTAAGCCTCAAGTGCCCATACTTCCATCTCACCGAAACGCTGGCCGCCGAACTGTGCCTTACCGCCCAGAGGCTGCTGGGTAACAAGAGAGTACGGGCCTACGGAACGTGCGTGGATCTTATCGTCTACGAGGTGGTGGAGCTTCAGATAATACATATAGCCGACAGTGACACGGTTGTCAAACTTCTCGCCGGTTCTGCCGTCATAAAGCGTGAACTTGCCGTCCTCGTTCATCGTGATGGCTCTGGGGTTGATGACCTTGTCCATCTTGCCGATATCAAACGGCTCGTTGCGGTAGGGGGCATTCTTCTCGTTTGCCTCACGGAAGCAGGCACGGATGTCATCCTCATGCGCACCGTCAAATACAGGTGTCATGATGTGCCAGCCAAGTGCCTTGGCACTCATACCGAGGTGCACTTCAAGTACCTGACCAATGTTCATACGGGACGGTACGCCCAGAGGATTGAGCACGATATCAAGCGGTGTGCCATCCTCCAGGAAGGGCATATCCTCCTCCGGCAGAATGCGGGACACAACGCCCTTGTTACCATGGCGGCCGGCCATCTTGTCACCGACAGAGATCTTGCGCTTCTGTGCGATATAGCAGCGCACGAGCATGTTGACGCCTGTTCCGAGCTCGGAAACTTCTGCACCTGTATCATCGGAAATCTTCTCGCCACGCTTGAAGATCTTCACATCAATGACGATACCGCATTCGCCGTGCGGCACCTTCAGGGAGTTATCACGGACTTCTCTTGCCTTCTCACCGAAGATGGCTCTCAGCAGACGCTCCTCAGCGGTCAGCTCAGTTTCGCCCTTCGGCGTTACCTTGCCGACGAGGATATCACCGGCAGTGACCTCCGCACCGATGCGGATAATACCGTGCTCATCGAGGTTTTTCAGGGCATCCTCGCCCACGTTCGGGATATCACGGGTGATCTCCTCCGGGCCGAGCTTGGTGTCACGGCATTCGAGCTCATATTCCTCAATGTGGATGGAGGTGAAGACATCCTCACGCACCAGACGCTCATTCAGCAGAACAGCGTCCTCATAGTTGTAGCCTTCCCAGGTCATGAAGCCGATCAGGGCATTCTTACCGAGGGAGATTTCGCCGTCAGCAGTTGCAGGGCCGTCTGCAAGCACCTGACCCTTGCGGATGGAGTCGCCAACGCTGACAATCGGACGCTGGTTCACGCAGGTATCCTGGTTGGAACGCTGGAACTTGATCATCTCATAGACATGGTCAACCTTGTCCGTATCCTGTACGACGATCTTGTCGGCAGATACAAAGGTGACCGTACCATCTGTTTCAGACAGAACGCAGACGCCGGAATCCACAGCAGCCTTGTACTCCATACCTGTGCCGACGAACGGGCGCTCGGTTTTGAGCAGCGGCACTGCCTGACGCTGCATGTTCGCACCCATGAGGGCACGGTTTGCGTCATCATTTTCCAGGAACGGAATCATGGCTGTTGCGACAGATACTACCATCTTCGGGGATACGTCCATGTAATCCACCTGGCTGTTGTCGCATTCGAGGATCTTATCACGGAAACGTGCCGTAACCTTCTGGCGGGCGAATCTGCCCTCCTCGGTCAGCGGCTCATTGGCCTGTGCCACAATGAAGTTATCCTCCATGTCGGCAGGCATATACACAACTTCGTCAGTTACAATACCGGTGCTCTTGTCCACACGTCTGTAGGGAGCTTCAATGAAGCCGTATTCATTGATTTTTGCGAAGGTTGCCAGGTACGAGATCAGGCCGATATTCGGGCCTTCAGGAGTCTCGATCGGGCACATTCTGCCATAGTGGGAATAGTGTACGTCACGCACCTCGAATCCGGCACGGTCACGGGACAGACCGCCGGGGCCGAGCGCAGACAGACGGCGCTTGTGCGTCAGCTCTGCGAGGGGGTTGTTCTGGTCCATGAACTGGGACAGGGGAGAGGAACCGAAGAACTCCTTGATCTGGGAGGTAACAGGGCGGATATTGACGAGCGCCTGGGGCGTGATGACATCCATATCCTGCGTCTGTGTGTTCATTCTCTCACGGATGCCACGTTCCATTCTTGCCATACCGGAGCGCATGGTGTTCTGAAGCAGCTCACCGACACGGCGGATACGTCTGTTGCCGAGGTGGTCAATATCGTCGATATTGCCGACACCCTCACAGAGGTTCAGGAAGTAGGAAACGGAAGCAAAGATATCGTCGAGGGTGATGTGGTTGGGCACCAGTTCCTCGGCACGGCGCTTGCAGACATCCTTGAGGTCAGCCGGGTCGGTTTCCTCCAGAATCTCACGGAGCACACGGAAGGATACCAGCTCCTTGATCCCGATCTCCTTCGGGTCAAAATCCACATACCCGGCCAGATCGACCATGCCGTTGCCGAGCACCTTGATTTCCTTTTCGATCATGCGGACAGCAGTCTGGCCGTTTTCGTTGGTATAGTACTGCTTGGACTCAACAGTGAGGAACGCCTCCATGATACCGGCCTGCTGAATGGCAACTGCCTTCTCATAGGAGAGTGTTTCGCCAGCCTCCGCAAGCACTTCACCGGTTGCGGGATTCACAACGGGACGGGAGAGCTGTCTGCCGCTGATGCGGGAGGAAATGCCAAGCTTCTTGTTGTATTTATAGCGTCCGAACTTGCAAAGATCATAACGCCTCGGATCAAAGAACAGCATATCCAGATGTCCCTGAGCACTCTCGACCGTGGGCGGCTCGCCCGGACGGAGCTTCTTGTAGACCTCGATCAGGCCGTCTTCGATTGACTTGGCGGTATCTTTCTGGAGAATCGTCTCGTACAGACGCTCGTCATGACCGAACATCTCCTCAATCTCCTGATCGGAGCCGAGACCGATTGCACGCAGGAAGGTCGTCAGCGGAATTTTACGGTTCTTATCAATGCGGACATAGACAATGTCGTTGGAGTCCATCTCGTATTCCAGCCATGCGCCTCTGTTCGGGATGATGGTGGACTTGAAAAGCTCCTTACCGGTCTTGTCCTTTTCCATGTCGTAGTAAACGCCCGGAGAACGGACGAGCTGGGAGACAATGACACGCTCTGCGCCATTGATGACGAAGGTACCGGAGTCGGTCATGAGCGGGAAATCACCCATGAAGATCTCGCTCTCCTTGACCTCGCCTGTCTCCTTGTTCCAGAGCTTGGCGGTGACACGCAGGGGAGAAGCGAAGGTAGCCTGATGCTCCTTGGCCTTGGCAATGGTCTTGTACTTGAGATGTTCATCATCAAAGCGGTAGCCCGTGAAGGTCAGAACCAGGTTGCCGTTGTAGTCGGTAGCGGAGAAGTCACGGAAGACCTCACCGAGTCCCTCCTCACGGAACCATTTGTAGGAATTTTTCTGAATCTCAATCAGGTTCGGCATATCCAGGACTTCCGGGATTTTGCCGAAGCTCATTCTGACATTCTTTCCGAGCTGTTTGGCAGTTACATTTACCATAGGCGGAATACCTCCTTGCAAATTTTGCAGTTTTCATTTTGGGACTTGACAAATAAAATAGAATATGTTATACTATTTTGCTGCCAGCCCGCAACGGGCCACAGAGCCATAATGGTGCATTTTATAATTTTAGCACTATTATATATAGATGTCAAGTGGTTTCAGAAAATTCGGATATATGCACAAATTCTGGAAGCTTCATTCGTAGATATTCTACAACGCTCCTTTTGCCCCGGTGTTGCGCAAAGAATCCGTCCGAACGGATTGGAAGAAATTATTTTTGCTGCGAAAAAATGCAGAAAAACTCTTGACAAATGCCTCAACATAGTGTATAATGTTCAGGTATGCGGTACATCTGCCGCATAACAATATTTTAAAAAGGAGGAAAACAGATGCCAACATTTAACCAGCTCGTACGCAAGGGCAGAAAGGTACAGGCTACCAAGTCTACTGCTCCGGCACTCCAGAAGGGCTACAATGCCAAGAAGAAGGTTCAGATCGACCAGAGTGCGCCGCAGAAGAGAGGCGTGTGCACTGTCGTAAAGACCACCACACCGAAGAAGCCGAACTCTGCTATGCGTAAGATCGCCAGAGTAAAGCTGACGAACGGTTACGAGGTAACATCCTACATTCCGGGTATCGGTCACAATCTTCAGGAACACTCTGTTGTGCTGATCCGTGGCGGACGTGTTAAGGATCTCCCTGGTGTGCGTTACCACATCATCCGTGGTGCTCTCGATGCGCAGGGCGTTGCCAACCGTGGCCAGGCACGTTCCAAGTACGGTGCCAAGAAGCCGAAGGCAGGCAAGAAGTAATCTGCAACCGGCAAAACTGACCGCAAGGTCAAAGCAAGTAAAGTGAATCAGGATTACCACAGGTTCATAGTGTGGAGTCTTTATATAGATTACGACTATATAAGCCTCTGCATTGGCCTGACATGCCGGCGGGATGCCGGATGAGTACCTATGATTTCACGAAATGCGGTAATTCCGCACAAATAATGTGAAGGAGGGAAGCGAAATGCCAAGAAGAGGTAATGTCGCAAAGCGTGATGTGCTTCAGGATCCGGTATACGGTTCCAAGCTCGTTACACGCCTGATCAACAATGTGATGCTCGACGGTAAGAAGGGTGTTGCACAGAAGATCGTTTATGGTGCTTTTGAGATCGTCGCTGAGAAGACCGGCAGAGAAGCACTGGAGGTTTTTGAAGAGGCAATGGAAAACATCATGCCTCAGCTTGAGGTCAAGGCTCGCCGTCTCGGCGGTGCGACCTATCAGGTTCCGATGGAGGTTCGTCCGGAGAGACGCCAGACCCTCGGCCTGAGATGGATTACAAAGTATTCCAGAGAGCGTAATGAGAAGACCATGAAGGAAAGACTGGCTGGCGAGATCCTCGATGCTCTGAACGGTACCGGCGGTGCCTGCAAGAAGCGTGAGGATACGCACAAGATGGCGGAGGCAAACAAGGCGTTTGCTCACTATCGCTGGTAAGTCCGGCTAAGGAGGAAATGCTATGGCAAGAGATTGTAGTCTGGAAATGACCAGAAACATCGGCATCATGGCACACATCGATGCCGGCAAGACCACTACCACCGAGCGTATCCTGTTCTATACCGGTGTAAACCATAAGATCGGCGAGACCCATGAGGGTGCCGCAACCATGGACTGGATGGCACAGGAGCAGGAGAGAGGTATCACCATCACCTCCGCTGCAACTACCGCTTATTGGGCCGGTCACAGAATTAACATTATCGATACTCCCGGCCACGTTGACTTTACCGTAGAGGTAGAGCGTTCCCTGCGTGTACTGGACGGTTCTGTAACTGTACTGTGCGCAAAGGGCGGCGTTGAGCCGCAGTCTGAGACTGTATGGCGTCAGGCTGATAAGTATCAGGTTCCGAGAATGGCTTACGTCAACAAGATGGACATCATGGGTGCAGACTTCTACAGAGTCGTTGACATGATGATTGACCGTCTGAAGTGTAATGCTGTTCCGATTCAGCTCCCGATCGGTGCCGAGGAGACCTTCAAGGGTATCATCGACCTGGTTGAGATGAAGGCTTATGTTTACTATGATGATCTGGGCAAGGATATTCGTGTCGAGGAGATTCCGGACGACATGAAGGAGAAGGCTCAGGAGTATCATGAGTCCCTGCTTGAGCATGTTGCTGAGCAGGATGAAGCCCTGATGGAGAAGTATTTTGCAGGCGAGGAGCTCACCATTGATGAGATCAAGTCCTGCATCAGAAAGTCCACTCTGGCTAATACGATGGTTCCGGTATGCTGCGGTACTTCCTATAAGAACAAGGGCGTACAGAAGCTGCTCGATGCAATCGTTGACTATATGCCCTCTCCGCTCGATGTTCCGGCTATCAAGGGCGTGAACCCTGAGACTGGTGAGGAGGAGGAGAGACCTTCCTCTGATGACGAGCCGTTTGCAGCGCTCGCATTCAAGATCGCTACTGACCCGTATGTTGGTAAGCTGACATTCTTCCGTGTATATTCCGGCGTTCTGGACAAGGGCTCTGCTGTGCTGAACTCTACCAAGGGCAAGCACGAGCGTATCGGCCGTATTGTACAGATGCATGCGAATGCCCGTAAGGAGCTTGAAAAGGTTTACTCCGGTGATATTGCAGCAGCAATCGGTCTGAAGCAGACCACCACCGGTGACACACTCTGTGACGAGGAGCATCCTATTATCCTTGAGTCCATGGAGTTCCCGGAGCCTGTTATCAACCTCGCCATCGAGCCCAAGACCAAGGCTGGTCAGGAAAAGATGGGTATTGCCCTCGCAAAGCTGGCTGAAGAGGACCCGACGTTCAGAACCTGGACGGATGAGGAAACCGGTCAGACCATCATTGCCGGTATGGGTGAGCTGCACCTGGATATCATCGTAGACAGACTGCTGCGTGAGTTTAAGGTTGAGGCTAACGTTGGTGCACCGCAGGTATCCTACAAGGAGACCATCAAGGGCACTGCCGATGTGGACTACAAGTACAAGAAGCAGTCCGGTGGTTCCGGTCAGTATGGTCACGTTAAGATCCGTGTATCCCCGAACGAGCCTGGTAAGGGCTATGAGTTCATCAATGCCGTTGTCGGCGGCTCTATCCCGAAGGAATACATCCCCGCAGTTGACGCCGGTATCAAGGGCGCAATGCAGGCAGGTGTTCTGGCAGGCTATCAGGTAGTTGACGTGAAGGTTGAGCTGTACGATGGATCCTACCATGAGGTAGACTCCTCTGAAATGGCGTTCAAGATCGCTGGTTCTATGGCGTTCAAGGAGGCTATGCGCAAGGCTGATCCGGCACTGATGGAGCCGATCATGAAGGTTTCCGTTATTGCTCCGGATGACTATCTGGGCAACGTTATCGGTGACCTCAGCTCTCGCCGTGGCGAAATCCAGGGTCAGGAAACCCGTCCGGGTACCGTACAGGTGGATGCTCTGGTTCCGCTGTCTGAGATGTTCGGCTACTCCAACACCCTGCGTTCCAACACCCAGGGCCGTGGCCAGTACTCCATGGAGCCTCACAGCTTCCGTGAAGTGCCGAAGAATATCGCAGAGGGCATCATGACCTCAAGAAACAAGGGCTAATCCTTTGTAATGCATCGCAGTTTTCAGTGAATTGCATAAAAAGTGTGTTTCGGGAAAAGATTTTTTTGAAAAACACTTGCAATTCGCTGGGAAGTGTGGTATAATAAGGTTATCCTCAGCCGTACAGGCTATGGCTGGAGAAACCAAAATTGATTTTAAGGAGGAAACTTCCAATGGCAAAGGCAAAATTTGAGAGAAACAAGCCGCACGTTAACATTGGCACCATCGGTCACGTTGACCATGGTAAGACCACTCTGACGGCTGCTATCACCAAGACCCTCGCAATGAAGGGTCAGGCTCAGTATGAGGCTTACGACATGATCGATAAGGCTCCTGAGGAGAGAGAGCGTGGTATCACAATCAACACCGCTCACGTTGAGTATGAGACTGACAAGCGTCACTATGCACACGTTGACTGCCCCGGCCATGCTGACTATGTAAAGAACATGATCACCGGTGCTGCGCAGATGGACG
>JAFXOO010000203.1 GCA_017528675.1 Oscillospiraceae bacterium
AAGGCAATACCGCACAGAGCTGGTGGTACAGATGCAAGCAGATGTGCCGCCAAGCCGACAGGCGGGCTTTGTGCGGTGTTGCCTTAAATGAGCGCTCTGTTGATAATGCCCGGTTCTGCGGTCGCAGACCATTCAGGCGGTGACTGCCCTGCACCTGCATTTTTTGAATAGGCTGACAGCCTGTGCTCATTTATCACTATCATGATATCGTAGCAAGCGGTCAGCACCGCATTGCAGGCTTCAAAAAGGAGGAATAACCAAATGAAATCAGCAAAACAGATCATCAGCACCATCACCGCCGCCGGAATGTCAGCGGTGTGCCTGGCAGGTGCCTTTACAGGCTATGCAGACACGCCTCCCTCGCTTGGTGATGTCAACGGCAACACCATCGTCAATGCAAGTGATGCAGCACAAATACTGATCGCTGCTGCCAAAATCGGTGCAGGCGGCGAAAGCGGGCTGACAGCGGAGCAGATGAGCGTTGCGGATGTCAACCATGACAGCGTTGTCAATGCGTCTGATGCAGCGATCGTGCTTGTGTTTGCTGCCTATATCGGTGCAGGCGGCAGCGGTACACTGGAAGCCTATCTCGAAAACACCCTGAAGCCTGAACCCGGCACCTACAATGCCGGTACCTGGAAGACCGCTGCTGTTGAAGGATCCCCCGGTGAAATCGTGACAATCCCGATTACTGCGGAGAATTTAGCAGACGGCATGAACGCCTACCTCGTGACATTTGATCTTCCGCACGATTTTGTCATTACCGATTTTGAAGGTAACCTCCCGAATTTCGATATCATTGGTAATCTGGAGACAGGCACCTTTGCCGCCACCAATTTTTCCGGCGAGAATATGAGACCGAAAATTGATGACAATGTCCCGATTTTCTATATCGATGTCAAAATTCCTGAGGACGCACATTCTGACGACCGATATCCGCTGAGGTTCAGCAACGTGACAGTATGCAGCATTGACATGGAAACAGCAGAGCCTCAGCTCACCGAAGGCGTAATCATTGTGAGATAAGCCATCCGCTGCACGAAAAAAACGTCTGACAGAATAAAACGCCTGCCCTGTTCCGGGGCAGGCGTCAGTCTGTCAAAAAGTGGTTTGGCAGGGTTCGCCCCCGGCAGCCCCGAACGGGGTGCAGGGGCTAAGCCCCTGCAAAATATAGCCCCCTCCCCGATGGGGAGGGGGTTGGGGGTGGGGTGCTGACCGGTGCGCCAGCACCAGAAAAAGGACTTTATCCACAAGCAGACGCCTGCCCTGTTCGGGGCAGGCGTTTTTATTATGATTCCGGTCTGGACTGGGGTTCATAGAAGCAGCATCCGCTGCGTCCTTCCTCATGCATCCGGCGAAGCGCTTCCTCTGCATGCCTGGAAACTGTTTCCTCGCCGTCCTGTTCTGCCTCTGAGCCAAATGCCACACCGATGCTTACGGTGCATTCCGGCAGCCCGTCATTGGTATCCATAAGCTGTTTGTTGATGAACTCTGCCTTATTCTCAATCAGATTCCGCAGCGCAGGCGTGACATGCTGCATAAATACCGCAAATCTGTCATCACCGATGCGGCAGATGTAGTCCTCGGAACGGAACGTGCGCCGCAGAACATCAGCAATCTTCTTGAGTACACGCTCACCGGTGTTATGCCCGAAGCTGTCGTTGATGCCCTGAAAATCATCAGCGTCAATCAGCAGCAGCGCCGATGTCCCTGCATCAAGTCCCTCTTTGATCACATCATACCCTGTCTCGTTATAGAGTCCTGTCAGTTTGTCGTGCGATGCGTCATAATTCAGATGAGAAACGCTCTTTTTGAACGAATCAAACATGGTATTGTAGGTGCGTGCCAACAGGCGGAATTCACAGGAACCGCTGATCGGGATCTTGCTGTCCTCCCTGATCTTCTCCACACTCCCCAGAATCGGATGAATGCAAAGATACGAGGTCAGAAGCAGTATCAGCACCGTTCCGATGGTCTGCACAATCACCAGAATCCGGATGAAGCGAAGGCGACCGCTCATCAGCGCACCCGCTCCCGTCTGCACATCATGCGTGTCATCCTCCAGTTCCGTCAGACAATTGGCGATTTCACCGTGGATGTTGTCCTTGTATGCATAATACGCATTGTCGTGGACAAGTGCCTGCGCCCGCAGCACCATTGCATCATGCTCCAGTGCCGCATCCTCCGGTGTGATCTCGACAGTATCAAGAACCTCAGGATAGTTGTGGATATCCTCGGCACGCACCATCAGTGCCATGGCATAGTATTCCTTCTCCATCAGTTCCACGGAATTTGCCATCGCAACCTCAAGCCGGTGCATGGCCTTTGAGTCTCCGACTGCTTCACGCATCTGCTCAATGCTTTTTTCACGGCGCCGGGTGACATTGACCTCCTCAAAATAATGATCCATATGCACCTTAGCCCCGGTTACGGTAAAGCTCTGTACCTCTACAGTCAGATAGTCCGATGCCGTCATCAGGTCACTCGCATTCTTCTGGAGCTCAATATAGGCATCGGTCGCCTTGGATAGCTGCTTGAAGTAATAGGATGTCAGATATGTCTCGAACAGCAGCACAATTCCCAGCACAATCGTGAGCGCCGCCATCGCCCAATGGCTCGACCGCAGGGAAATGCCTTCTTCCTTCATCTCTTTGATGGTTGCCATATGCATCACTCCTTATTGTTGTCATAAAATGTCAGGATACATCAACAAGCTCAATATAATCGGCGCCGTACTGCGCTACATAGTCCTTTCTGCCCTGTAGATCGTCACCGAGCAGGAGATTGAACATCTCTGCCATGCGCTCCACATCATCGGGCATGACCTTGATCAGGCGGCGGGTTTCAGGGTTCATCGTCGTCAGGCTCATCATCTCCGGCTCATTCTCACCAAGACCCTTCGAGC
>JAFXOO010000204.1 GCA_017528675.1 Oscillospiraceae bacterium
TCCGCCGGGGCAGCTTCTTCGGGCTCCGGCTCCTCAGGCGGCTGCGGGAGAGCTTCTGCCGGGACAGCTTCTTCTGGCTCCGGCTCCTCAGGCGGCTGCGGGAGAACTTCTGCCGGTTCCGCTGCTTCGGGCTCCGGTTCTTCGGTCTGCTGCGGGAGAACTTCTGCCGATTCCACTGCTTCGGGCTCCGGTTCTTCGGACGGCTGCGGGAGAGATTCTGCCGGGACGGCTTCTTCGGGCTCCGGCTCTTCGGTCTGCTGCGGGAGGGCTTCCGCCGGGGCAGCTTCTTCGGGCTCCGGCTCCTCATGCGGCTGCGGGAGAGATTCCGGTTCTTCGACATCCATTACTTCCGGTTCCTGAGGCTGCTGCGGGATATCTGTGGTTTTTGCCGCCTTCCGTTTACGCAGCAGTTGCTCCACCGCAAAATTATACTTCCGGTCATACAACCAGAGTATCGCCATCATCACGATGCCAAGCACTTGCAAGAACAAACCCGGCACAAGACCCGGCACCGAGTAGGTCAGTTCAATGGTATGCTCGCCGGGGGTGAGCGGGACATAAATCATGGATTTGAGCGCCAGGTGCTTTTCCTTGTATTCTTTCCAGGTTTTGCCCGATTTATCCTTGTGTTTGATGACCACCGTATCCGACGATCCTGTGGTGAATTCCGTCACGCCGTCCACACGGACTGTCCATCCCGGTTCGTAGGGGATGGTCGTAAACAGAAGCTGCCCTTCCTTGGCATAAACAGTGCCCTTGATGGCAGTGCTGCTGAACTTTGTGACTTCCATGCCCTGGCGCTTGAGAATGTCCATATCCTGCTGGAACGCATCACGGTCAAAGTAATAGAAATACGGCTCCTTGATGATGGTGGCGCCGTCCTTCTCACGGACAGTCAGACGCAGCGAAACTTTGGTGCCGGGCGTAAATTTGCCCAGGCTGATGATACTGTAATTGCTTGTCTCGAAATACTGCCCGTAACCGGCAGTTCCAAAGCGATACGAATCGCTTGTTTCATCATACACACCAAGCCAGAGGTTGACTGCCTGCTCATTATCCGTCTTGAGGAAGCAGAAAATCTCCTGTTCATTGTCCACGGTAAAGCGGTAATCCACTGTCGGGTCACCCGTTGCCATCTTTGTGTAGCAAGCCTGTCCGTTATAATCACTGAGCGTGACGGCACCGAGCACCGGTTCCTCGGTGCGGATGCGGGTGTAGTACTCCCGGAAGCTGGCGAATTTGCCCTCATCGGTGAATTCCGTGTGCCCCGTCAGCGTGCTCAGGAACACATTCTGGCTGTTGAACGGATTGTCATTGCCAAGATGATCGACAAGCTTCAGATCATCGCTCACCATGTATGCAATCGGCAGCGCATTCGGGTTTTCGTGGATGGTGTAGGTCTGCGCATTGCCTTCCTGGTCGGTAAAGCTGTAGCGGTCTACTTCGGGGTAGGCCTCGTGCAGCAGCCAGCGGCGGCGCAGGTCGATTTTCTCCAGCTCGGTACTGCCCTGTGCATTGGCAAGCGCCTGTTCCTCACGGGCATTGTCACGGTCGATGACATACTTGATGCCAAGCAGAGAATCCGCAAGCTCGGTTGTGCCTTCATAGCGGGTGTAATAGCTGCGGGCATTGTAGCCGAGTGTCTCAATGAAGGCCAGGATGCGGGAATTCATGACAGAGCTTGAGTGCGTCAGTCCTTTGAGCCCCCAGGCGCAGTTATCATTGATACAGCGGGTGAAGGTCTTTTCCGACCGGTACAGACCGCTGTCCCGTTCTTCCATCACGTTGACTGCCTTCCGGCCGTTTTCCATAAAGTTTTCGTAGGACTCCTTGGTGGAATAAGTGACCTCTTTGTCCAGCGCCCTGAGCGAATGCACGGCATTGAACAGCAGTTCACCGGAGATCACAATTGCTATGATGACGGTGAGTGTCCTCGTCTCTTTCCGGATGCCGATGTAGAACAGGAAGATCAGATAGGCTGCCGCCAGTCCGATTGTCAGCCATACCGAGCTGATATCCCCAAGATGTGTGTATTCCCGTCCTTGCAGATAGAGCACGACCACAAGAATGCCCACAAATGTCCCTGTAAAGCTGCTGCGCTTCATGCCCGCAAGCTGCCGGAAGGACGTTGCGGCAGTCGAAAGCAGCAGGAAGGAGATGATGAACGAATACCGGTACGGGAGCCAGTTCGGCACCTGACCGCCATGCCACCACATATCCACCGGCTTGATGTACATGCTGAAGAACATCACGCAGAGCAGGAAGCCGTAGCCGAGCTTCTGACGGACAGGGATCTTGCTGTCGA
>JAFXOO010000205.1 GCA_017528675.1 Oscillospiraceae bacterium
AGGACCGTATCATCCGTCCTACGGTAGAGGGTCTGGCTGCTGAAGGCATCGACTACAAAGGATTCATCTTCTTCGGACTCATCAACCGCAGCAATACACCAAGCAGGAATCCCGAACCATACGTGATTGAATACAACTGTCGTATGGGCGATCCAGAGACCGAGAGTGTGATGCTCCGTCTGAAGAGCGACATCGTCGACCTTTTCGAGGGTGTAGCCAATGGCAACCTCGACCAGCGCAATATTGCATTCGATCCTCGTGCTGCTGTCTGTGTGATGCTGGTAAGCGGTGGTTATCCCCAGGCATACAAGAAGGGCTATCCCATTTCCGGCATCGACCAGGTGGAGGGGAGCATTGTCTTCCACAGTGGTACTGCCCTGAAGGATGGTGAAGTCGTCACCGCCGGTGGTCGTGTCATCGCTGTCAGCAGTTATGGAAAGGACAAGGCCGAAGCCCTCCAGAAGTCTTTCGAAGAGGCCCAGAAGATTCAGTTCACCGACAAGTATTTCCGTCGCGATATCGGCGCCGACTTATAAATCATAGCCTTGAAAGGTAGTCAGTTACAGAAGATTGTGGCAGGAAGTCGCCTCACCCTCCCGGTGACGGCTCTCTATGGTTTGGGCATCTGTTTCATCTGTGGCGTCATCCAGCACCAATGGTGGATCCAGTTGGTTTGTTACGCCCTGGCCGTCTACCTGATGATTCTGTTCAACAACTTCTACGCCCTTATCCGCATCTACAGCCGGGCTATCACGTCGGCCTTTATCGTTCTTTCCAGCATGGCCTGCTTTCTCTTCCCTTCGTTGGAGGGAGGCATCGTCACCGTGGGGTTCATAGCGAGTCTGCTGTTCATCTTTTCCACTTACCAGGACCGTGAAGCCGCAGGACGGATCTACTACACATTCCTTATCCTCGGACTAGCCAGTCTGGCGAAAATCCAGATGCTGATGTTCATCCCCGTCTACTGGATTATGATGATATTCCTCAGCAGTTTAAGTCTGCGCACCTTCATATCCTCCCTGTTAGGTCTGCTCACGCCCTATTGGTTCTGGATTTCGGCCGTACTGCTGCTATACAAAGGCGACCTCAGCCCTTTCACCAATCATTTCCTGCCGCTCGCGGAGGTGGGAATCTATAATGCCTACAACAACATCCCGCTCTCGCACTATCTTACCTATGCATTCCTGATCATTCTGACCGTCACAGGCATCATCCATTTCCTGAGGACGAGCTATAACGACAAGATCCGCACGCGGCAGTTCTACTATAGCATCATGTTCTTCGACATTCTGGTGCTGGTACTCCTCCCCCTTTTTCCGCAGCACTATGACCTGTTGTTCCGACCTGCCATCATCCTGACCAGTCCGCTAATCGGCCATTTCATCGCACTTACCAACACCAAGGTCACCAATATTGCCTTTTACATCATCCTGATTACGGCCCTGTTACTGACCGGCTTCAACCTATGGATTTCATCATTCATTTTCTGACCCAGTACGGCTATTGGGGTATGTTCCTGGCAGCCTTCCTGGCTGGCAGCTTCTTCCCGTTCTCCAGCGAGGCGGTTATCATCGCACTGATGGCAACGGGCCTCGATCCTTGGGTTCTGATGATCTATGGCACAGCGGGCAACGTGCTGGGCAGCGTGCTTAACTACTGCGTCGGACGGTTGGGCAAGATGGAGTGGATAGAAAAGTATCTCCATGTGAAGAAGGAAGACCTCGACAAGGCTCACCGGTTCATGGCAGGCCGGGGTGCATGGATGGGATTCTTTGCCTTCCTGCCCGTTTTAGGCAGTGCCATTACCATTGCCCTGGGTCTGATGCGCTCCAACATCTTTATCACTTTCATCGCCATCACCTTGGGCAAAATTTTCCGTTATGTGGTCTTAATCTACGGCGCCGGACTGTTTACGAGGGGCTTTCCGCTCAGGGCTTCCATATGCTTGAGCTCACCCGGAATCGCCGGATGCTCATAGAAATTCAGGCTTTCATAATAGAACCGGTAGGCGCTCTCAAAATCCCTGAGATTTGCGCACCAGAATCCGATATTCGCATAGCATCTGGAAATATCATATGCGCTGGTACACAGCGGCAGGGTGTCCATCACCGTTTCAAACAGCTTGTCATTGTCCCCCGTCAGCTTGTAGACCTCCGCCAGCTCAAACCGGGGCTCTGTGTTGACCGGATTATAGCGGATTGCCTCCTTCAGCACCGGAATTGCCTCCGGCGCACGGCCTGCCTCCACCAGATTGTAGGCATGACCGCTGATGTACAGCGAAAAGTCAAACGGTGCCCTCAGCAGCGTTTTGGTCGGATGGTACATGATATGATACAGATTCGACTCAAAAGGATTGCGGAAGCTGAAGAACCGCTCCTGGTCACTTTCCCTGAACTTCATCAGGATATGCTCATACAGCGCCCGTGAAAGCTGAAGCGCCTCCGCCGTTTTCCCCTGCTGCATCAGTGCCTTCATCTCATGATAGACCTGATTGAGCCGTTTTCCGTCAAGGAACAGCGTATTCCGGAGATACTCCTGCTCCTCCTGCGACATCGTACCAACAGCCATCTGCAAGAGCTCCTCAGTCACCGCCTCGGTTCCCTCCTGCTTTTCAAGGCGGCTGATTTCCTCCTCAAGAAGCGTCACATCGTGCATCCGGTCGCCGTTCATCCGTGACTTGATCTCCTCGATCAGCGCATTCATTTCCTGTTTATCCATATTTTACTCCTTATAGTAGGATTCCGCAACGGTTTCCCATTGCGGAATCGGATTGTATTGATCCGTCAGAAGCCTCTCTTTGCAAGGTCCTTCTTGAACTGTGCATCAATCTTCTCACGGCGTTTGCGTTCCTTCTCGGAAATCTGTGCATCCTCCGGGCCCCTGACAGCCTTACGCTTACCGGAGCTCTTTCTCTGCTTCGGCTTGTACTCCTCATAATCGAGGTTCACTGTGGGTTCATCGAGTCTCTGCTGAACCTGCTGCGGTGTTTCCTCACCCATAGAGGACAGGATATCCTCGATGTTCTCCATCACCGGAACAGCGCCGCCCTGGTGATCGAAGATATTGCCCTGCGGCACTGCGGACTTGGCAAGAGCGCTCTTGACCATATCCGGAATATCGTCGTTCTGACCGATCACAGAAACATGCACGCCCTGTGTGGTCGGCTGCTGCATCATGGGCTGCTGCATCATGGGCTGCTGCATCATCGGCTGCTGCATGATCGGCTGCTGCATGGGCTGCTGCGGTACAGGCTTCGGTGCTGCCGGCTGCTGCGGAGCAGGCTGCTGCATCATCGGCTGCTGCATCATGGGCTGCTGCATGCCGGGAACCTGTGCATAGATCGGCTTACCGGTCTGGTCATAGCCCATGAACTGCGGCTGCATCACCGGCTGCGCATAGGCGTAAATCGGCTTACCGGTAGCATCATAGCCCATAAACTGCGGAACGGGCTGACCAAACGCCTGCTGATTCATCATCATGCCGCCAATCTGCGGATTCTGGAACGCAGCGGGCTGCTGGGGCTTTGCGGCAGCGGGAATCTCCGGCACAGCGGGCACTTCCGGAATGGCCGGAGCAGCGGGTGCTTCCTGCACTGCCGGAGCAGCGGGTGCTTCCTGTACTGCCGGAGCGACAGGTGCTTCCTGTACTGCCGGAGCGACGGGTACTTCCTGTACTGCCGGAGCAGCGGGTACTTCCTGTACCACCGGAGCAACGGGCGCTACAGGTACCTCCGGAATCGCCTGAGCGGCAACTTCCGCTACTGTAATCACATCGGCTGCGGATGCAGGCTGTGCTGCCACAGTTTCCTGCTGCTGCATGCCGCCGAACATCTTATCCGCAATCTCATCAAAGGCGCTCTCATCAATCTCACCGGCAGACGGCACCGCAGAAGGCGCCTCCGGGATGATCTCCGTCTCCACAACCTCCGCCGGAGCAGCAGTCTGCGCATTGAACTCATTGAGCAGATCCTCCATGCTCGGAGCCGCCGGAGCGGGCTTCTGTGCCGGAACACTAAACTGAGCCATCACATCATCCACAGTCTCGTGAACGATTTCCTTGGTTTCGGCAGGGGTAATGACTGCCGCATCCGTATTGCGCAGCGCCGTATCACCGGCATCCACGGAATCATCGGACGCATTGAAATGTGCCATCATCTGCTCAAGTGCATCCGGCTTCATGGTCGGCTGCTCATGTGCAGGCTCAGAAAGTCCAAACTGCGCCATCAGGTCGTCCATATCTGCAATCGGAGCCGCCGGAGCGGGTGCAGGTGCCGGAGCCGGAGCGGGCTTCGGTTCCGGCGCAGCAGGCTGCGGAATGCTGAACTGTGCCATCAGGTCGTCCATCCCCGCAATCGGAGAAGCCGGAGCGGGTGCAGGTGCCGGAGCCGGAGCGGGCTTCGGTTCCTGTGCAGCAGGCTGCGGCACATTGAACTGTGCCATCAGATCATCCATCCCCGTCACTGCCGGAGCCGGAGCAGGTGCCGGTGCAGCAGGCTGCGGCACGCTGAACTGTGCCATCAGATCGTCCATCCCTGTCACTGCCGGAGCAGGTGCCGGTGCGGGCGATGTCGGTGCAACGCCGAACTCCTTCATAATATCATCAATGGTAGAAGTCGGGGCAGTCGGAGCCGGAATACCGAATTCGGCCATAATATCGCTTACGGATTCCACAACAGGAGCCGCCGGAGCAGCAGGTGCCGCCGGAGCGGGAATGCCGAACTGCGCCATAATGTCATTCGGGTCGCTCAGCACGGAGGGTGCCGGAGCGGGAGCAGGAGTGGGTGCAGGAGCTGGTGCCGGAGCGGGTGCCGGTGCAGGCTTTGGCTGCTGCTGTGCATAGGAAGCGAGAATATTCGGGTTTTTCCCCTCATTGGCAGCAAATGCCGCTGCCGTGGGATCGGCTGCGCCCTGTACAGCAAACTGTGCGAGTTCACCGAGATCAAAGCCGCCGTATGTAGTCGTGGTGGGCTTGCCCTGCGGAGCAGCAGGAGCCGGAGCCGCTTTCTTCGGGGGAGCCTTGTACTCCTGGAAACCGGGCAGAACAGGCTCTGCCGCCGGAGCAGGTGCCGGTGCGGGAGCCGGAGCCGGCTTAGGTGCTCTCGCAGCAGCCTCGGCAGCCTCCTTTTCACGGCGTGCCATCTCCTCGGCAAACTGCTTTTCAGCCTCAGCCGCCTTTGCAGCCTCCTCCGCAGCAGCAGCAGCACGCTTGGAATCCATTTTTGCCTTGCGTTCCTTCTGCTCCTGCACCTCAGCCAGCGAAACCATCCCCTTGTCGTCCTGGCTGTGTCTGGAAGCCTCCTTGGCCATCTGCTTCATCTGTTTGCTCTCGGCCTTCATCATCCGCTTCACGAACAAATCGCTGCATTTCGGACATGTTACATTGTCAAGAACCCCCATTGCGTCTTCAACAGTCTTGCTTTCCCTGATGTACCGGGTCACGTTATCCGCCTTCGTCAGGTTCACACGGCAGCCTGTAGTTTTTTGATTTTCTGACGCATGTACTACATTTTCCTTTGTGTCTCGATAAAGGTAAAGCAGCATAGCAATCCTCCTATTCCTCATTCACCCTGCTCTGTTTCTGCAGAATGGTTATCATATATATCATATCACATTTCGATGAAAAAATCAACTGTTTTTTAAAATTTTTTTAAAGTATACAGCAAGTAGAGAAAAACCTATGCCATCTTGGATAAATCGTTTTCGTTATTACTCTCAGAACATTCTGCATTTTCTGGTTCACTGTCAGAGAT
>JAFXOO010000206.1 GCA_017528675.1 Oscillospiraceae bacterium
GCACATCTGCTTGCATCTTTTCCGTCATCTTGCACAGAAATTCCTTGCTGGGCGCCAGCCCAGCGGCGTCATTTCTATACAATCTGACGAAAAATCTGGCTGCGCATCTGCACCACCAGCTCTGTGCGGTGTTGCCTTTATTTCAGACTGTACAGCGGTTCCTCTGCTTCATCCGTGATGACAATTCCCTCCTCAGTAAGCTGCTGCAACAGACGGCGGGCACGGGACGGCTTCACGCCGAGCACACCGGCAAGCGATGCGGCATCGCCGGTTACATGATCCGTCAGATAATCAATGATCATATCCTTCTGGACATTGGAGATCGTCTGCTTATCTGCCGTATTACCAATCTCAAGCGTCACCTTGATGCGTTCAGGATGGAAGCTTTCGGAAATCACCGGTGCCTGCCAGCCTCGCTGGTTCCAGACCCGGAAAATGCCCGGAATGCCGCTGCCGGTGCGGCTGCCTATGTCAATGAGGCTGAACATCTTCACCAGTCCCGGATTGACCGGGTCAGAGATACCCCCTGTTTTTGCCGCCTCAATACCAATGAGAAAACGCCCCGGATTCGAGAAGGTGATCCGGCCGGCACTGCGGTGAATGACAAGCCCCTGTCTGCCGGAGTAATCGGCATTGAGTACGCAGTTGGCAAGAGCTTCCCGCAGTGCCTTATACACCGGTGCATCATCTCCGGCTGCCCCGAATTCCCGCAGAAATCGTTCCTGCACCCGGAAGTAGAAGTCATAGAGATTGCCGCTCCATTCACCGGAGGAGGACATGATACGGCAGCCGCCCTGCAACGCCTCATCCTCACGATAATCCAGAAAATACGCAGGGAATGCACGCACGATCTCGTATTCGTTTCCGAACATCAGCAGTCCCGCAGCGGTAGGGTGCAGGTTACCGTCATGCCCTGTGCCGACAGCACCAATTCTTCGCAGAAATTCGTCGTTCTCCAACTCTCCGAGAACGTGGCCGGGACGGGTGTGGCTCATGCGCATCCGATAGCTGCACAGTGTTTCCGGATCGATCACATCGGCAGGAAGCTCCTCAAGCAGGCGCATGTCGTGCCCCTTACGGGAGCTGCGGAGCATAGAAAAAACCTCGTCCGGCGTGCAGCGGTAATCTCCCTCTCCGTTGCGCAGATATGTTCCGGTGAGCGGGTCATTGTTGATAAAGACCGGCATATCAGACGACTGAGCACGGGGTACAGTGATGACGATGATGCGCTTTCCGTCAATGGCATGAATCCGGACATCCCGTTCCCCCAGAAGATTGACGCTCACCTTTGCAGGATCGTTGACTGTCTCCCAGAAATCCGTGATGATCCAGTCGGGATCGGGTAAGTCAACCGGATGCAGGCTCTTGTCCGGGTATTCCTCAACGCCGAGCAGTATTACGCCGCCAAGCGTGTTTGCAAACGCCGAGTACGTCTCCCAGACGCTGTCCGGAAGGCCGCCTGTTGCCTTTTTGGCTTCAATCCTGTTGTTTTCTCTGTAAATGGCAAGGTTTTGCAGATCAATCATGATCGTATCTCCTCCCCTCGTTATTTTAGGCAACACTGCACATAGCTGGTGGTGCAGATGCGCAGTCAGATTTTTCGTCAGATTGTATAGAAATGGCGCCGCTGGGCTGGCGCCCAGCAAGGAATTTCTGTGCAAGATGACGGAAAAGATGCAAGCAGATGTGCCGCCAAGCCGCCAGGCGGGCTTTGTGCGGTGTTGCCTATAGTATAGCACATCCCCGCCGTTCTGAC
>JAFXOO010000207.1 GCA_017528675.1 Oscillospiraceae bacterium
GAGGTTTCCGGTCTGCCGGTGCCACCGTCGCTCGCTGCCCTCAAGGATAAGCCGGTGCGCTTCTCCGAGGTCATCGGCAAGGATGAGATGGAGGCATATGTTCTCAGAAAGCTGGGCATTGAAGGCTGATGAGTTTATTCGTACTCGGTGATACCCACCTGTCATTCGGTGTGCCGAACAAACCGATGGATATTTTCGAGGGCTGGGAGAATTATCAGGCGCTGCTCGAAGAAAACTGGCGGCGCACGATCACCCCGGAGGACACGATTGTGCTTGCCGGGGACATCTCCTGGGGGATGACACTGGAGGAGGCAAGGGCGGACTTTGCCTTCCTTGATGCGCTGCCCGGCACGAAGATCATTCTCAAAGGCAACCACGATTACTGGTGGAATTCCATGAAGAAAATGACCGGATTCTTTGCGGAAAACGGCTTCACCACGCTGCATATCCTGCACAACAACTGCTATGCCTACGAGGGCTTCGGGCTCTGCGGCACAAGAGGCTGGGTCAATATCCCGCCGGAGGCCGGCATGCCCGGTGAAACCGTGCAGGGCGATGCCAAGGTGCTTGCCCGTGAGCAGCAGCGCCTCAGAGTGAGTCTGCAAGCGGCCGCCGCACAGCATCTGAAGCCGATAGCGTTCCTGCATTATCCGCCGATTTTCTGGAACAGCCGCAACGAGCTGATGCTTGCGGCGCTCAGGGAGTTCGGCGTGGAGCACTGCTACTACGGCCATCTGCACGGCAGAAGCCACGCAAGAGCCATGAAGGGCTGGGAGGATGGCATCTGCTACCACCTGATTTCTGGCGATTATTTACAGTTTATGCCTGAGAAAATCATGTAAAATTGTGGGAACTGTAGAAGTGTGGCATGGACATAAAAAATCTATAGAAAAAATCCGGCAGATGTGCTATAATAAATTGTATGTCAGTATATGGGCATTCAGCGGCATATACGCTCTCCCGCCGGGAGAGGCTTTAAAAATGATTTGGAGGACCTGAAAATGAGTTTGAAATCTACAACAAGAACGGAAGTCAACACCGTTGAGATGGTATTTGAGGTAGGCCCCGAGGAATTCGAGGCAGCCGTAGAAAAGGCCTATCAGAAGGCAAGAAAGAACATCTCTATCCCCGGCTTCCGCAAGGGCAAGGTAACCCGCAAGATGGCTGAGAAGCGCCTGGGCGAGGGCGTGTTCTATGAGGACGCACTGAATCTGCTGATCGACGCTGAGTTCAAGCCGGAGATCGAGAAGGCTGATTTTGAGCTGGTTGACCGTCCGTCCGTGGATGTCGAGAAGGTATCCAAGGAGGAGGGCGCTACCTTCAAGGTGATCTGCATCACCAAGCCGGTCGTAAAGCTTGAAAACTACAAGGGCATCAAGGCAACCAAGAAGGTGAAGGAGATCACTGATGCGGATGTGGATGCTCAGGTGGAGATGCTGCGCCAGAGAAATGCAAGACTCGTGTCCGTTGATGACAGACCTGCACAGAACGGCGATGAGGTCAACATTGACTTCGAGGGCTTCTTCGGTGACGAGGCATTCGAGGGCGGCAAGGGCGAGAGCTTCCCGCTGCGCCTCGGCAGCGGCCAGTTCATTCCCGGCTTCGAGGAGCAGATCGTCGGCAAGAGCGTCGGTGACGAGTTCGACGTTGTTGTGACCTTCCCGGAGAATTACCAGATGGAGGACTATGCCGGCAAGGAGGCTACCTTCAAGTGCAAGCTCAACGGCATCACCGTAGAGGAGCTCCCGGAGGCAGATGACGAGTTCATCCAGGATTCCACCGAGTTCGATTCCCTTGATGCATTCAAGGCAGATGCCCGTGAGAAGCTTGAGGCTTCCGCAGTCCGTGAGGCAGATACCGCATTTGACAATGCAATTATGGAAGCACTGATTGCCATGGTAGATGTACCGATTCCGAACGTGATGTTCGAGCACCGCATCGACGGTCTGGTACAGAACTTCGAGCAGATGCTCAAACAGCAGGGCATGAGCCTGGATCTGTATCTCCAGTACACCGGCATGGATATGACGGACTTCCGTGAGAGCAACCGTGACCGTGCAGAGAACGAAGTCAAGCTGCGTCTTGCTCTTGAGAGCATTGCCGATCAGGAGAAGATTGACGTGACCGAGGAGGAGCTCAACGAGAGCCTGAAGGGTCTGGCGGATGCCAACAACATGAGCGTTGACGAAGTCAAGCGCCGCATTCCGATTCTCGACTACCTGCTTGACATGCGTGTCAGCAAGGCAGTGGATCTCGTAAAGGAGAACGCTGTGATTGTCGATGAGGAGGAAGCTCCCGCTGCTGAGGAAGCACCTGCTGCTGAGGAAGCACCTGCTGCGGAATAACAGAACATAAGCCGGCATGAGCGAGCGGTTAGCCGTCCGCTCATGCTGTATATACAGTCATAAAGGCAACACCGCACAGAGCTGGTGGTGCAGATGCGCAGCCAGATTTTTCGTCAGATTGTATAGAAATGACGCCGCTGGGCTGGCGCCCAGCAAGGAATTTCTGTGCAAGATGACGGAAAAGATGCAAGCAGATGTGC
>JAFXOO010000019.1 GCA_017528675.1 Oscillospiraceae bacterium
CGCCCCCCCTGCAAAAAAACACCCCCCCCCCGGGGGGGGAGGGGGTTGGGGGTGGGGCGTCCATAAACACAAATGCCCTCCGCTTTGGAGGGTACTTGTGCATGATATAGGGATTTTTTGGGGATTTATCATAATAACGCTGGGGTAGAAACGTTATTACCAAAAATCAGGCAGCTATACTTGCTACGCAAACAATTATACCGGAGGTATTTGTATGTTTAGTGATAGAAATGTGATAGAACTGTGAAATTTAAGATTCTTTTCAGTTTTTTCGGAAAATATTCCTAAAATAACTCCCCAACCGTAAGAGAACGTTATCGCTGTCAGTCCTGCTTCCGGATCAGGAACCAGAACACCGATCCCTCGCCCAGCTTCGACTGTACACCGAAGTTATAGTTGTGCAGCTTCAGGATAGCCTTGACAATTGACAGCCCAAGACCTGTGCCGACAACCTCACGCTTGTGATTCTCGCTGCGGTAGTACTTGTCGAAGATCCTGCGGATCTTGTCCTCCTCAATGCCGTCGCCGGTGTCACGCACCTCAATACGCACACCCTCATTGGTGTTGATCTGCCGGACATAGACGTTTTTATCCTCGCCGGTGTAATTGATGGCATTATTGATGAGGTTGCAGACCACTCGCTCCAGTTTGCCCGGATCGCAGGTAACCTCGCAGGAAGCGTCCGGAGTGAAGTGAATGTTGTAGCCCATCTGCTCGGAAACACCCTTGTAGCGAGTGATGATGTCCGTAAGCCAGCTTGCTGCGTCAATTGTCTGCATTTCAAGCTTCTGGGAGCCGTTTTCGAGCTTGGACAGATCGAGGATGTCGTTGACCAGCGCCGTCAGCCGGTCGGTTTCGTCAATGATGACTTGCAGATGCATGTTCCGCTTTACCGGATTGTCGCCGGAGAGATCCCGTATCATCTCCGCATAGGCCTTGAGCATCGTCAGCGGCGTGCGCAGATCGTGCGAGACATTCGCCACCAGGTCACGCTGCATGGAATCCGCCCTGGAGATTTCACGCTCAGCATCCGTCAGGGCGCTTGCAAGCTCATCCACCTCCCGGCAGCTTCCGCCCTCGAAGCGGGTCTGGTAGTCGCCGTGTGCCATCCGCTTGGCGGACTCGGTGATTTTGGTGATGGGGACAGCCAGCCGGTTGGAAAGACCGAGTGCCATCAGGGAGCCTACGGCCAGCAGTACAATGGTGATAAATAAAATGAACTGCTTCTGGATGTGTACGGTTGTCCCGACCGGTTCCAGAATGGTGTTCAGAAAAATGCAGCCCTGCACATTGCCGGGCGTGCCGAGAATGCGTCCGACCACGAGTGTCTCCATGCCGATCTTCTCGTCAAAGACCTTGAGCCGGATGGTGCCGTCCTCGCTCTGGTCGAGTGCCTCCACAAACGGGAGCACCATGCTGTCATGCCCGTGCAGCAGACAGTTGTTTCCCATCACATCCCGGTAATAGGGGACACGGTTCCGGCTGTCATAGAGGGAGATGCACACCTGGTTGCTGACGGCTGCGTTGGTGAGCTTCTGGCGGAATATTTCCCGGCTGTCATTGGCAAAGGAGTCCAGCAGCATATCCGCAATTTCTTCAGTCTCACGGATGCGGGTATTGTAGTAGAACCGCTCCAGCATCACGATTTCAAGGATCCAGAGCAGGCCTGCCATAATCAGAGTGAGAAGCACGAAGCAAAGGGCGATCTTGATTTGCAGCGGTGTGCGGCTGTGTACCTTGTGCCGGAAGGCCTTAATTCGCTTCAGCATCGAATTTATAGCCTATGCTGCGCAGTGTCACGATGTAGTTCCGGTAATTGCCGAGACTGCCACGGAGCATTTTGATATGGGTATCTACGGTTCTGTCATCCCCGAAGAAATCATAGCCCCAGACGGCTTCAAGGAGCTGTTCTCTCGACAGGGCACGCCCCTTGTTGCGCACGAGATAGAACAGCAGATCATATTCCTTGGGCGTCATGGAAGCCTTGGCACCGTCCACATAGACCTCGCGGCCGGCAAGATCAATCTCCAGTCCGCCGAATTTCAGACGCTCCTCGGATTCCGCAGCCGGTGCGGCTGCCGCCTTGCTGCGGAGCAGAACGGCTTTGACTCTTGCCATCAGCTCCTTGGGGGAAAAGGGCTTGACCACATAATCATCCACGCCGATTTCAAAGCCGAAAAGCTTGTCATACTCCTCGCCACGGGCCGAGAGCATGATGATCGGGATGTCCTTGTGCTTGCGGATTTCCTTGCTGGCAGAGTAACCATCAAGCTTTGGCATCATCACATCCATGATAATCAGGTCATAGTCGTTCTGCCGGCACTTCTCCACGGCCTCCATGCCGTTGGAGGCTTCATCCACCTCATAGTCCTCAAAC
>JAFXOO010000208.1 GCA_017528675.1 Oscillospiraceae bacterium
GATCTTCCGGAGATAGGTCGTTACATGTTCATTTGCCATGGATGAGAACTGCGATACGCCGTCATAATAATACAAAAACGGATCGTTGAGTGTATACCACCCGGTCAGTTCAGTACGATAAAACAGCTCATTGTCAAGCTTTTTTGACTGTGACAGCATCTCCTGAATTTCCTTGTTGTAGGACGGGTAGGAGCTGTAGCTGGAACTGCCGACTGTCTTGACGCCGGTAATAGCGGCATTCCCCATCTCGAAGATCAGAGCAAGTGCTACCATGACCTGCACAAGCTGCTTCGGTGCAAACAGCCGGAAGAAGATGATGATAAGATACACACCGCCCAGAATTGCACTCGCCATGACAAATTTATGGTCGTCATCCTCCTGGATTTTTGAGCCGTAGCCAAGGAAGCAGAATACACCCCCAACCACCAGCATAGAAATCCACTGGATGATACTCAGTTTTTCTTCAAGCAGAACCGTAAACGCACGGTATCCTGCAACAAGCATAACAAATGAGAAGATAAATGCAAATCGGTACGGAAGCATATTCGGAAAATGGAATGCATGCCAGATATAGTTGAGTACATTCATATTGCAGCTAACCAGCAGGAACGCCAGAAGCAGAATACCCGAAATTTTCTCTCGCAGCCGGATTTTCTTCGCTACAACAAATACACCAAGAAGCAGCACGGGAAGCAGGCCACAGTACAGATTGGGAAGTCCCTCTTTGGCTGTGGGTTCCGTGAAGGAAAGCATATTTCCAAGAATATCACGCCATGCTTCGTAAAAGGTGATAGTTTTTGGGAAGCTGTTATTGGCACTGTGTGTGAGCTGGAGCGCAAAGAATGCGGGCAGCAGAATCCATGCTGCCAGTCCGCCGCCAAGCACGGAAGTACCTGTTACAAGCAGAAAACGCTTGCCAAACTTCCTGAAGCCGACACTCTCATAGAGACAGATCAAGAAGAAAGAAATCACAACAAAAACGCAGACCATGTAGCCGATGTAATAGCTGGAAATCATGGAAACAGCAAGTGCAATCACATACAAACGATACTTGCCATCCCGAACAAGCGCTACAAGACCCTGCATGACAAGCGGCAGCAGTGCTACCGTATCAATCCAGATGATATTCCAGTAATAGCCCAGCATGTAGCTGCAAAGAGCATACATCACACCGAACATTGTAATGGTGATATCATTTCGCTTGAAGACATAACGCAGCATTCCGGCCATAAAGAATCCCGCAAACGAGAATTTCAGCATCAGAATAACCGTCAGTCCCTCACGCAGATATGCCTTCGGAATCAGAAACGATAACAAATTGAGAGGGCTTGCTGCATAATATGACATCATAGCAAGAAAGTTCGTTCCAAGACCAGACCGCCATGTATACAGCAGAGAGCCGCCGCTCGTCAGCTTATCCTGCAAAATCTGAAAAAAAGGATAGTACTGATGCCAAAGATCCGTTACCAGGAATTGCTGATCTCCGAATGGATGAATCTCTTTTTTTGCAAAACCAATTCCAAGGAAAATAAAGGGAAGCAGAAACGCCAGAATTTCCCAAAGATAAAACTGCCCCATCTTATCAGACAGTTTTTTCAGAGCCCTTCCCCAGTTATCCGCAGAATCTTTGGATTTCTGCATTGACTTTTGCGTGCTTGTTTGACTTGCCATAACAATTCCTCTCTATTGCAATAAGTTGAGCGTAATGGATGCTGCTACAAAAAGCAGGCATATCAATAATCCCCAATAATCACGGGCCGATGCTTTTAGCTGACGCAGCCTCGTGCGCCCCTCTCCGCCACGGTAGCAGCGGCACTCCATCGCCGTTGCAAGCTCCTCGGCACGACGGAACGCTGAAACGAACAGCGGAATCAGAATGGGGATCATCGCTTTGATGCGCTGCATCGCAGTTCCGCTGTCAAGCGAGGCACCTCTTGCCTTCTGTGCTGACATGATTTTATCCGTTTCTTCCAGCAGTGTTGGAATGAAGCGCAGAGCAATGGACATCATCATAGCCATCTCGTGTACGGGGAACCGGATTTTCTTCAGTGGAGACATCAGTGACTCAATCGCATCCGTCAGAAGGATTGGAGATGTTGTATAGGTCAGCATTGATGTGCCGATAATCAACAGAACAATGCGGCAGATCATGAAGATACTCGTCGTAATACCGCCCTCGGTAATCTGAATGAACTTCCATTTCCAGAGTACCTCACCGGAATCAATGAAAAGGAGATTCAGTAAAGCTGTAAAAATCAGAATCGGCAGAATCGGCTTAATGCTGCGCCAGCTCATTTTCAGCGGAATTTTCGACAGGAGCTGTACCATCAGTACAAAGGCACAGCCTACTGCGAGAGTCCAGATGCTGTTACCCGAAAAGAGCATAACAATAAACAAAACTGTAAAGACAATCTTGAAACGGGGATCCATCCGATGCAGAACGCTTTCGACAGGAAAATACTGACCAATCGTAATATCTTTCAGCATGGACGTTCCTCCTTTCTCAGGAGCGCCAGCATGGCATCCTTGGCCTGGGAAACCGTATAGATATCCTGCGGAAGCACCACTCCCCTGCTGCGCAGCACACTCATCACAGACGAGATCTGCGGAATGCGTAGCCCCATATTCTTCAGCTCATCGGCCTTCCGGAACACTACAGGTGTATCATCATAGCAGTAAAGCTTTGCCTTGCTCATGACAAGCAGTTTATCGGTAAACCCTGCCACATCCTCCATACTATGTGATACAAGGAGCACAGTACTTTGCGTGGTTCTCTGATAATCCCGGATCTGCCGCAGCATCAGGTTCCTGCCCTTCGGGTCAAGACCGGCACACGGTTCATCCAGAATC
>JAFXOO010000209.1 GCA_017528675.1 Oscillospiraceae bacterium
GTGTTCCAGCGGAATCGACCGGTTTCCGTGGAACCGTTCACAGACAGATAGCCTGTGGATTTGAGGGTGGTCTTGTAGCGGCTGCACCAATCGGGGAAATAGGTCTGCATATAGCGGTCAGCAAGCTGATAAGCCTGGCAGTTCACGCTCTTTCCGACAGCGCCGATCTGCGGGCCGCCGCCCGGCTGCCCCGTATGGCTGTCAGAGGGCGTGCTGTGCGCAATGACAATACTCCCGTCCGGACAGGTACCCAGCGAAATCCACACATGCCCGTTCATGCTCATGATGTCACCCGGCTTCATGGCAGTCTCCGGAGTGCCGTCCGGTGCCGGGAAGCTGTGCTCCCAGGTACCCCAGCCATAGCTCTCAAAGCGCTTTGCCATGAAGGTGGACTTCCCGACAAAGCCCTCATTGCCGCTGACATCATACATGGTGTTGTACAGCACCCAGCTCACAAAGCCGGAGCAGTCCAGTCCGGCATAATAGTACTCGTTAAAGCCGCCGTAGGGGTAATAGCTGTTTGGCGGATCCTTGTACTTCGAGCTGCCGTTTTTGTCACGGTAGGTGTAATTCATATCATGTTCCTGCCAGAAGCGCACCCAGTCCGGCGACACACCGATCTGCTGGGTATGCGAAACAGAGCCGTTGTCTGCAAAATTCCATCCGCCGCCGAACATATAAACCGTTGTGCCGATCGGTTCCATTGCCAGTGTCAGGAAATTACGGATCGTGTGCAAGCCCGGTGTTCCGGTAATCGGCGGGGTATACTCCGGGAGACCCGTTTCGGTCTGCTCTGCCCCGATGATGGTATCGCCCACCACCGTAAGACGGAAGTGGTAATACTGCTTGAGCGTATTCTGCACCGGGTAGGAACGACTGCCGTCCGGATGTGTCGGGCTATTATCAATCCGGAAAATCTGTTCGCTGCCGTCCACCTCAAAACGATAGGTGAACTGATCGACATTTTCGAGCTTTGTCTCCGGCGCACCCCAGTTGACCACGCCGAGATAGACTGCATCCACCCGGCGGGCACCGTCAAGATACAGCCGGAATGTCAGATCTCCTCCGGAACCGACATGCGCCGCATAGCCAAGAATCAACGCTGCATCGGAGGCATTGACGGCGCCGTCTGCATTCACATCTGCGGCGGCAGCCTGCGCCTCGGTCAGGTTGTGCGTACCGACAGCACCAAGCTGTGCGGCAGCAATCAGAACATCGGCAGCATCCGAGGCATTGATCAGCGTGTCTCCGTTGAGATCGCCAGGGGGCAGTGCCTCCTCTGCAAAAGCCTGCACCGGACTCAGAAGCAGCAATGCCGCAGCAGAAGCGGCAAGTCTGTATTTCAGCTTCACAGTCTACCTCCTTCTTAATTTAGTCAGTTTATCCTTATTATAGCATAACCGTCACTGTCTGTCAACCACTATGTACAGTGCGCCCAAAGCTCGGTTTCTAAACGTGACACATTTGTAAATTATGTGTTTTTTATAAATTTTCTTTGAAACCTGTTGCTTTCTTCGTCACATTATGCTATAATATGCTTAGCAGTTTGCCGGAACGTGATTATGAGGTGTTCCGCTGTGCGGTGACACGGGATGCGCTTCTCTGCGGCATGCTGTAGAATCTTGTATTGTATCCCGTATGGAAGGGGGAAGATCTATGATCCATGGCAGTAAGGTCGTCACACTGTGCATCTCAAGACTGCATGATACTGAAAATGCACGCTTTGTCGAGCTGCTCAACAAGCATCTGCGGGATAATGGATGTACGCTGTGGATCTATAATATTACGACCGATCTGTACTGGGATGAGTCTATGTCCAGCAGCGAGACCTCGGTCTTTGACCTGATTGATTTTCATGTAACGGATGTGCTGATTATCATGGAGGAAAAGATCAAGAGCAAGGCTGTTACTGCGAAACTGATCAGCCGGGCGCATATGTATCATGTCCCCGTCATCGTCGTGGACGGATCTGCGGAAGATGCGGCAACGGTGCGCTATGACTATGCAAGGGGCTTTGAGCAGATTGTCAGACATGTGATAGATGTGCACGGTGCAAGGCAACTGCATTTCATGGGCGGCAGTCCGGGAAATCCGTTCTCGGAGGAGCGCTTGAAGGTCTTTCGTAAAATACTGGCAGAAAAGGGACTTCCTTTCAATAACAAAAGCGTCAGCTACGGCTATTTCTGGGCAAAGCCCGCCAAAGCTGCCACAGAGGAGCTGATCCGGAGCGGGTCGCTTCCGGATGCAGTGGTCTGCGCCAATGATATTATGGCGATCAACGCAGCCAGCGTCCTGTTGGAGCACGGCTACCGTATTCCGGAGGACATCATCGTCACCGGATTTGACGGCATTGATGAGATTCTGTTCTCCACGCCCACGATTACATCTGCCCGCTGCGGAACAACAGGCTTTGCAACGGCTGTATACCAGGCTGCCATCGACTGTCTTCAGTACGGCCAGACCACCCGGGAATACCTTGTGGAGCCAAGTCTGCTGCTGCATGCCTCCTGCGGGTGCAACTGTGAAGCTGCCGGCAGCTCTCCGGAACGGCTGCACAGCTTCAATGACCGCTTTTACCGCTATCAGGACGACAACCGGACGCTTGCCCTCATGAGTGAACGTTTGCAGAAGTCCCACTCGCTCCTTGAAGCAAGCTGGGCTCTGTACGATCCCACACTCCAGGATATGTGCTGTATCATCGACAACCGCTGCGGGGATGACACGATCAATCTGCTCGAAGTCGGAGAAACACGCCCGTCAGAGGATGACACAATGCTGCTGTTCTTTGACACGGATGAGGAAAAATTTGTACAGCGCCCGTTTCAGAAAAACCAGATTATCCCCGACCTGGAGCGTCATATCAATGAGGGCTATCCGCTGATCTTCAACTCCATGACCTTCATGAATGTCCCGCTTGGCTACTGCTGCTTCTACTTCAGGGATTATGAACTGACGGATTACTGCAAGCTGCCGCAGATCATCACGATGCTCAGCTTCGGCATCGGCGGCTTTATCACAAGGCAGTACCAGCGCTATCTGATGCGGCGGATTGAGGAGATCTACCAGTATGATGCGCTGACCGGACTGCACAACCGGATCAGCTTCAATAAGGCTTTTGAGGCGCTCAAAATCAGGCACAGCGATGAACCGACTCCCGTGACGATCATCCTTGCCGATCTCGACGGCCTCAAGCGGATCAATGACAACTATGGACATGCCGCCGGCGACCAGGCAATTGAAGCTGTGGCGCATGCGTTACAGAACTCCTGCCCTTCCGGGACGCTCTGTGTACGCTTCGGCGGAGATGAGATGATTGCTGTCGTACCCGGTGAGTACGACACACAGCAGCTTGATGCACAAATCAGGACTACGCTGGAGAAATTCAACAAAGCATCGGGACTCCCCTTCCCTGTATCCACCAGTCTCGGCATCCATACCACGATGCTGACCGAGGAGCTTGATCTTGAAAAGATGCTGAAATTTGCCGATGCGGATCTCTATCAGGAAAAGCAGCGCAAAAAACGGATTCTGTCATAAACGAAATACCGCCA
>JAFXOO010000210.1 GCA_017528675.1 Oscillospiraceae bacterium
ATAATGAGTCAGGAACGTGCAACGACAACAGGAGGCGATGGCATGAAAAGTCTGTTCTCTGAGATTCCTCATCTGTGCAGCAGCCGTATTACAGTCGGTGAGATTACGATGCAGCATGCACAGGGGTTGTATGAGCTGGCACATTCGCAGGAGGTATATCGCTATTTACCAACGTTTTTGTATGAACAGCAGCACCCGGACATCGGGTATGTCGTCCGCCATCTGTATGATGAATGCTGGAAGGATTCTATTCTGCTCGGTGTGTTTGCAAAGGGGGATTTCTGCGGGCTTGCGGAGTTTTATGGCTACAGAGCGGAATACCACAAGGTCAGCGTTGGTTACCGGCTGCTACAGCGCTGGTGGGGAAAGGGGATTGCCTCGGAAACGCTTGACCTGATGCTCCGCTACCTGTACGGGGAGACGGATATTGAGATTATCACGGCGAGTACGATGGTTGAGAATCAGGCATCCGCAAGGGTGCTGACCAGGAACGGCTTTGATCTTGTCACGCACGGTGCGCTGGAGGACTGGGGCTATCCGGAGCCGACAGTTGTGGATAAGTGGATCAGATAACAAAAGCCACAGGATTTCAGTCTGAGAAATCCTGTGGCTTTTTGATTACTTCTTGAAACGCTCTCTTGCGGCTGTGACCTTATCCTCGACTTTGTCTGCAATCTGCTCCTTATGCTCGATATGACGGGCATTGAGCGTCTTGTTCGTGCGCAGGATTGCCTCCTGCATCCCGGCAAGATCGGAACGGATGCGCTTTGGGGTCTTTTGCTGCAAAAAATACGAAATATTGCGGAACTCACGGTTCATCATCCGGTGGCACCGCACATAAAAGCGCAGGAGCTTCCGGCTCTTGCGGGAAAATGCCAGACTCGACAGAATCGTGTCCGCCGCAAGCAGAAATGCCAGCAGTATGGCGACTGTGGTGATGAGCTCCGACGGTGCTGCGTCAAATATCCGCACGACCACCGGCTCCACAAAGCGGCTGATAAAGGTCGTTGCTGTGCCGAAAAACAGGAATCCAAGCAGGCAGATGCGCCCCTTGTAGTTGAACGGCATGCCGGAATAATCCCACAGCTTGACATGGAAAAGATCCTCCAGAATCGTGGCGCAAAGATACTCACAGCAGATGCAAAGGCATGCCGATGCAAAGAATTGCAGCAGCGGATTCGGAATATAATACGCCATCAGAATGCCCAGCACCGCACCCCCGCCGTAAACCGGACAATACGGGCCGAGCAGGGAACCACGGTTCAGAAAATGACCGGATTCCCACAGAGAGACAATTGTTGTCTCGAACAGCCATCCCAGGAAGCTGTACAGCATGAAGCTCAGGAACAGGTAGTCCAGACTCATGCTCGCAAAGCGCTCGAAGCTTTCCAGATACATTGTCATAGTCTCACACGCTCCTTTCGGAATACCTCAAGGACGGTGCAGATCTTGTCCGCTGCAATGATGATCCATGCCTCCCGGCAGGTCGGCGGGACAATCGTCAGCGGCCACATATGGTGGCGTATGATCTGCATTTCACGTTCGGTGAGCTGATAATCCCGGAGCGCATTGCGCAGCGCACGTTCCGGATGCCCGAAAGCATGGCCGAAATCCGGATGCTTCCCCTTGTGCCAGTCATACAGGAAATAGTCGTGCAGCAATGCTCCACGGATCAGCTCACGATAGCTTACACGAATGCCCAGCTCCATGCTGAGCACACAGCACATATATGCCACATGACAGCAGTGCTGGTACACTGTCATGTCGGAATGCTGGATATACTCCTTGGTCCGGGCAAGCTGCCCTTCCTGTATCAGGAGCTCCGCCTCACGGCGGACAGCGGCTACGATCTGCCGTTTGGAATACTTCACACCATAGTGCAGCCTCGGCACAGTATGCAGCCTCGGTGCTGCATGTGCTTGCTTCATACTCATTCTCCTTATCAGCAGTACCCTATGGCACTGCGAAAGCCCGTGTCATAAATCAGTTTCTTCCTACAGTTGACATTCTTACTTAATTGTATTATAATATAGATATGTAAAAAAATCAATAGCCAAAACGCACAAAAATGATGAATATGCCACAGAACGACTGAAAGTGAGGATAAATGGACAGGAGAACGCAAAAGACCCGGCAGGCAATCCGGAATGCCTATGCTGCGCTGCTTCTTGACCATCATGCGTCGAGGATCACCGTTACGGCGCTTGCACGGGAGGCCAATATAGACCGCAAGACCTTTTATCTGCACTATGACACGATTGAGGATGTTGTGAGGGATTATCATGCGCAGATACTCCTGAAGATGATGGACTATCTGGAGGCAGCGGGATTCTTTGAAAACAGGCCGGATATCTCGTGCTTTTTTACGGCATGCAACCGGCTGATTGGTGAGGAGATGGCGTTTTTTCAGTACACTGCACAGTATGGTGAAGATGCGGTGCAGTGGCAGGAGGACACCGCTGAGCTGGTGCGGATGATTGCAGAGCGTTATGAGGAGAGCGTCACTGTCCGGCCGGAGGTGTTGGAGGTCTATATCCGGCTGCTGATTGCCGGCAGCAAGGAAATCTATTCGGACTGGCTGCGGGGACGTCTGAAATTTGACATTGAGGAGCTTGGACGCATCGCAACGGATGCGGCATTTGAGGGCTTTTCAGCGATTATGAGATAGGAGATCGTATGCAGTACAAGCTTGTGATTTTTGATATGGACGGGACAATCCTGGATACGCTGGAGGATCTGGCGGCGGCAGGAAATCATGCACTCGGCGTCTGTGGGATGCCGCAGCGGACGGTGGACGAGGTGCGTCAGTTCGTGGGCAATGGCATCCGGAATTACCTGAATCTGGCAGTGCCGGAGGGTACGCCGCCGGAGGAGGTTGACCGGGTACAGGCTGCCTTTACGGCTTATTATGCAGTGCACTGCGCAGACAGGACGGCACCCTATCCGGGGATGACGGAGCTTCTCGGAACCCTGCGCAGCGCCGGCATACGGACGGCGGTTGTCTCAAATAAGCCGGATTACGGCGTACAGGCGCTTTGTGCGCAGTATTTTCCGGGGCTGTTTGATGCGGCAGCGGGAGAGCGTGAGGGCGTCCGCAGAAAGCCTGCACCGGATGCGGTGGAGGCTGTGCTGGAG
>JAFXOO010000211.1 GCA_017528675.1 Oscillospiraceae bacterium
AACGTCAGATTCCGCAGGAAAATGCCGAGCTGCTTTGTGTCCTCGAAATAGAAGATGCCAAAGCCGATGATGATGACCAGCTTGTTATACACATGCCGCAGCCACAGCGGGATCTGCTTCATCTTCTTCTTGCCGAGTTTGGTTTCGAGCAGAATGAAGGCGCCGTAGTACACGCCCCACAGGATATAGTTCCAGCTTGCACCGTGCCAGATGCCGGTGCAGAGCCACACCAGGCCGAGGCTGAGGTACTTGTTCCGGATGCCGAATACCGGAATCGGCATCAGATAATCCCGGAAGAAGGTGCCCAGCGAGATGTGCCAGCGCTGCCAGAATTCCTGGATATCCTTGCAGAGGAAGGGGTGGTCGAAGTTCTCGTTGAAGTGGAATCCGAAAATCCGTCCCAGGCCGATTGCCATATCGGAATAGCCGGAGAAGTCGAAGTAGATGTACAGCGAATAGACGATGACGCCGTACCATGTGCCGAGTATGGTCAGATTCTCCGGCGTGCCGCCGAGGAAATTGTCCACAATCCGGAAAAGCTGGTCTGCCAGCACGACCTTTTTGGCAAGACCGACAGTGAAGCGTGTCAGGCCTTCGCTGAGATCCGGCATCGTGGTTGTCCGGTTGTCAATTTCGGAGGCAATGGTGGAATACCGTACAATCGGGCCGGCAATGAGCTGCGGGAACAGTGCAACGTACAGCAGGAATTTCAGCGGATCACGCTGCGGCTCGATTTTCTCCCAGTAGCAGTCCACCACATAGGAGATGACCTGGAACGTATAGAAGCTGATGCCGACGAGCTGCGCAATTTCCGGGACGGGGAATTCCGAGCCGAACAGGGCGTTGATGTTCTCCATCAGGAAGCCGCTGTATTTGAAGTGCACAATCATGCCGAGGTTGTAAATCAGGCTGATGCCAAGCACGCCTTTGCGCTGCCAGTCCTCCCGGAGCTTGCTGACGCCGAGACCGCAGACATAGTTGACGCCTGCGCTGAGCAGCAGGTACACAATGCGGGTCGGCTCACCCCATGCATAGAAAAGCAGAGAGAAAATGACGAGCACAAGATTGCGGCTGCGGATGCTCCTGGCTGCCGCATAGCTGACAAGACAGATCGGCAGAAAGAGATATAAAAAAACCAGACTGGAAAAGATCATGTATGCTTTCGCCTCTTGCTGTTCAGAGTATCATGCTGTTGCTGCCATTCTATGGCAGAACCGCATCATATTTCATTTTACACGATTTTTGACGGGATTGCAATAACAATTTATGAATATGCGTAAAATCGGCGGTTTTTACAAAAATCGGGAAAAGATGCGGCGTTTCTACACGCATTGAACAAGAACACAGGTGAGACAGAACGCTACGGGCTGATAAATCGTCTGTGCCATAGGGCACAGGGGGGCAGAAAAATTCCCCTGACATATGCATGCCAGGGGAATCGGAACGTGCTGCTTAGTGAACAAAATCCTCAATCTTGACATCGGTGCGGCCTGCGTTATAAGCCGCAGAGAAGATCAGGATGAATGCCGCATCGGAAGCGGTGATTTCGCCGTTCTTGTTGATGTCGGCTGCCTTCTGCTGCGTTGCTGTGAGCTTGGAAGCGCCGTCATCGGATGCACCTGCCTGTGCAGCATCAATCAGCACAAGCGCTGCATCGGAGGCATTGATATTGCCGTCGGCATTGACATCGCCCAGCGTGTAGTCATCCGTGGTCTGCGGATCGTCATAGGAAGGAAGTGTCCGGACGGACAGGGTGTAGCTGGTCGGTGTGAGGCCTTCCTGCGTTACCTCGATGGTCACATCCTTGGTACCCTTGCCTTCGAGCGGAATCTTCACGGAATCGCCGGAAGCCACTTCTGTGCCGTCAATCTTCACCGTACCGGTGGAGGTGGGGTACAGTGTAAGCTCCTTGCTGTCGGCGCTGACGCTGTAGCCAAGCTTGTCCTCATCGAGTACATCAGCATAGGCGCTGAAGGAATCCTCCTTGCAGAGCAGGCTGGAGAGTACGGCATGGCGCTTGGTGTAGGTCTGGGTGTAGATCTTCTTGTCATCGCTGCCGCCGAGGATGGAAACATCGGCATAAGCGGAGATCTGCATGGTATCCTTGCCCTCCGGGAAGGTGATCGGCTGGTTGTAAAGCTCGAAGTTCACGCCGTCTGTGGAATAATAGATCGGTGCCTGGTCATAGTTGAGCAGGGAAATTGCCTGATCTGCCGGAATTGTCTTGTGATAATCCGAGAAGGTCACTGTGCCGCTGTCAACGGTTACAGCCTTCAGGCAGATATTGCCGACCTTTCTGGTTGTGTGGGAGCTTTCTCCAAGCGCTTCGGTAGGCTCCTGGGTAGCTTCTTCAGAAGGCTCCTGGGTAGCTTCCTCGGTAGGCTCCTGGGTAGCTTCCTCAGTTGCTGCTTCGGTCGGTTCCTCCGTCGGAGCGGTATCATTGGCAGCAGGCGGAAGCGTTTCGGCAGACTCCTCTGTTGCATCTTCCTCCGGCTTGTATTCCAGCGGGATGTCCACTGCGATCTCATATTCCTTCGGCTGGACATTGTACATGTCATACCATACGGAACCGTCAGCGCTGAAGAAGCTCTGACCGGTCGAGAAATCACGGTTCAGCATCTCCATGGTGAAGAGGCCCTCGTAAATATCGGAGGAACCGTCAATATGGTGATCCACGGTCTGGGATGCGTATTCGCAGGGAATGCGGTCGGCAGCTTCCTTGCCGGAGAGCTTTGCCGCTACGGAGAAGCGTTCGCCCTTCTTGACAGCAACAGCCTGGGGCAGATCGATTGTCTGGTAGCCGGTCTGCGGCAGAACAACCTTGACAGAGCCGGAAGCCTTGCCGGATACCGGATTGTTGGCGTCCTCAAGATCGGTGTAGACTGTGATCTCCACCTCATCGCCTGCAATCAGGTTGCAGAACATGGCGGAGGTGACGAAGCCGTCGTTTTCAGCCACGAACTCATTGGCGATCATAACGGAGGTGTCGCCTTCCTCGCCGTAGGAATAGGCGCCGGAATTACCGAAGGCATCGTGCTGGTACAGACGGTTATGAACCCCTGCGGGCTCTGCATGAATCTCGTAGAGATCGCCAATGGTCGGATCATAATAGGAAATCCAGAAATAGCCGTTGTCGCCACGGGATACGCCTCTGCTGTCCTTGCAGAGCCATGCACCGTCTGCACTTGCCTTGGCATTGAAGTGATCTGCCGGGAATGCGTCATCCCAGCCGACGATAGCGACAGAATGCCAGCTTGCCTCTGTGCCGGACTCGCCGTTGTACAGGTAGGAGGCATAGGTCTCGTTGTAGAAGTCTTCGCTCTCATAGTAGCTCATGTCAATGGCATGGCCGCCGGCAATTGCCGTCTTGAGCGCCTTGCACTGTGCAGCGAATGCGGCTTCTGCTTCTGCCTTGTCCTCGTCTGTTATACCGTTCGGAACAAAGTAATCGTAGTTGATGGCAGCCGTTGTGTGATAGTCAGCCTGTGAACGCACTTCCTCCATGGTCGGAGTGGAAGCGAGGATACCCATATCGCCGTACATCGGTGCATCGTCCTCACGAACCGGGCCGATCCAGCTTGTCAGGATGCCGGCCTCCTGCTGGGCATCGTAGGTGCTTGCGTCAAACGGCAGGTCGGTGGTGTAGGTGTAACCGAAGCTGCTGCAATAAGTATAATAGGAAAGATGCCACTCGGACAGATTGATCATCGGATCGTGTGCGATTTCACCGGATTCAATGCTTGCCAGTGCGGAAAATGCCCAGGAAGTCTCATAGGGGCCCTGATCCCCGACAGGCGTTACCAGACCCTTGGTGCGAAGGTCAAACTTCTCCGGGAGCTCAGTGTCACCGGCCACTACGCTGCCGGACACCGGCGCAGCATATGCCTGTACCGCAACCTGCGGTACATAGGATGCAGCAAGCGCAATACTCGTGCAAAGCGCTGCAAACTTTCTTTTTCTCATAACGCTCTCCTCTTTGCTTTTTATAATAATGCAGCCGTTTGCAGTGCAAACAGCATTTGCGTATCTATTATAACATAGTTCCCGTAGGTTGTCAACAGTCCCTTTCGGGCGCCGGTTATTGCCGGTAAATATGGAAAATTCGCAAAATATCGGCAATAAAGCAAGTTGTATTTCTTGTCGATAAAAAAATACTGCTTTTTTGTTCAGATTTTGTTATTAAAAAAGGGGGATTTTACGCAAATATGGACTTTTGACAGTGTCCGATTTGTGCATGTCACTAATTGACATTGATTGGTGGAAATGGTATAATAATATACGAATTATGCTGCGGATTGCAGCATATCGCAATAACAACAATTGTGAAGAGAGGTTAGGATCTATGAGGAAAGGAAGAAGAACCCAGATCATTGCAGGGGTTTTTGCGTTGCAGTTCGTTTTGCAGGCTGCGTTTGCCAATGTCGGGATGACGGCGTTTGCCGATGAAGCAGACCCGCAGGTTCCGGTCATCACAGAGACTGTTGCTGAGGAAGCAGTAGAGGAAGCAGTTGAGGAAGCGTCTGAGGAGACAGCGGAAGAAACTGTTACGGCAACTGCTGCTGATCTGCCTGATCTTGCTGATCTGGCCGGTGACACGCAGGATGCTGCTGATCCGGGCTTTGTACCGTTTGATGCATTCAACGATGCCATTACCATATCCGGCACATTCCAGATGCCCGATGCCATTACCAAGGGCGATACCGTTTACCTCAGCGGAACGGTGAATTCCAGTGTGTCCGGTCTGACGGCGGTGAACGTCGGC
This sequence comes from Oscillospiraceae bacterium, assembly GCA_017528675.1. GTDB lineage: Bacteria > Bacillota > Clostridia > Oscillospirales > Ruminococcaceae > UBA3855. The sequence continues at coordinate 4,763 of JAFXOO010000211.1, forward strand.
ATCTATGATATCAACGGAAAGTTTGTGAACGGCACAAAGGCAAACCCCAACTCTGACAGCTATGATCTTGTGAATACGAACGGTCTTGTGGATTTTCAGTCTCTTGAACCCGGCGAGTATTATTTCGCTGTGATTGCTTCCAACTCCTCTAAGATCAATGTGACACTGATGAGCAAGAAGTTCACGGTAAATGCCAAGGAAGACATCCCGGTTGTGGATGTACCGGTTGAAATCACCGGCAATCCCCAGATTCCGGCTGAGCTGAAGGCCGGCTCCGTGTACAGCATCGGTGGTCTGGTGAGCTCGCATGTCGGTGAGATCCAGGCAATTTCCGCCGCAGTCTATGATGCTTCCGGTGCCCGCATGACCGGCGGTACGGCACTTCCGAGATCCATGAACTATGATGTCAGCCGTCTGAGCGGTCTGGTGGCGTTCGATACCCTGGCAACCGGCAAGTACACTTATCGTGTCACCGCAACGGTTACAGGCGGTATGTCCTATATCGTGACCGAGAGCGACTTCAGCATCACCGGTGAAAGCACCCCCGGCGTGGTCAATGATGCGCTTACCGTCATCGGCGGCATGGATGTGCCTGCCACCATTAAGCACGGCACACCCATCACTGTCAAGGGTATCGTCAATTCCGGCGCTTCGGATATTACCTATCTTGCCTGCGGCGTGTATGACTATTCCGCCCACATGCTGACCGGTAAGACCTTCTCTCCGAGAACCCGGAGCTATGACCTGCAGCGCCTGGATTCCGTTGTGAATTTCAGCAAGCTGGCACCCGGCAATTACATCTATTATGTCATTGCAACCAATGACTCCAACACCTTCTATCCCATCGTTACCAAGCCCTTCACGGTTGAGGCAGCCGGTGCGGATGTGCAGACCAGCGACAAGCTCACGCTTGCAGGCGGCACCACGATTCCGGCTAATCTCAAGAGAGGCGCCTGCCTCGGCGTCCGTGGTGCGGTTTACTCCACCTATTCCGATCTTACTTCTGTTACGGTCGGTGTCTATGACAGAAACGGCAGCTTCGTAACCGGCAAAACCGCCAATCCGTATTCTGATTTCTATGACCTGATCGGGCTGGACAGATATGTTCTGTTCAACAAGCTTGTGGACGGCGAGTATACCTACAAGGTCATCGCATCCAATGCTGCGCAGAGCAACATTATCCTTACAGAGCAGAAGTTTACAGTAGGCTATGGTTCCAGTGTCACACCGGTTGACGCTACCGCTGACCAGATGGTGCTGTCCGGTACATTCCAGATGCCTTCCTCCATCCGCCCCGGCCAGACCGTCAGCGTACATGGCTATGTGACGTCCAATGTATCTGCCATGAAGGCAGTGACCTGCGGCGTTTACGATTCCAACGGCAAATTCGTGACAGGCCGTACCATTGACCCGTATTCGAGCTGGTATGATCTGAAGAACCTTGACAGATATGTCTCCTTCAACAGCCTGCCGGAGGGTGAATACACCTTTGCCATCATTGCATCGAATGCTTCCTATAAGGACAAGGCACTGATGGTCAAGAAGTTCACTGTCAGCGCAGGTGCACAGGCACAGACCGACACGATTTCGTGCGTCAACGGCACAAGCGTACCCCGTGTGCTCGGCAGAAATGAGATCGTCAATGTCACCGGTACCGTGACCTCCGCTGCATCCAACATCACCGCAGTCAGCGTTGGTGTCTACAATTCCGCCATGCAGCTTGTGACCGGCGGCAGTGCAGTGCCCAACGCAAGAACCTATGACCTGAAGAACCTTGACAATCAGGTATATTTCAACACTCTGAGCGACGGTGTGTATTACTACAGAGTCTCCGCAACCAATGCATCCGGCTCGGTTCTGCTGACAGACCAGCAGTTCACTGTCGGCGCAGTGGTACCTTCCTATGCATCCGATTCTCTTTCCATCAGCGGCCAGGGCACGCTCCCGGATACGCTGACGGTCGGCCAGCCACTCAGCATTTCCGGTACCGTTGCTTCCAGAACCTCCAATATCACAGCGCTGACGGTCGGTGTCTATGACAATGCAGGCCATTTCCTGACCGGTAAGTTTGAGAAGCCCAATGCCAGAAGCTACAACCTGAAGAATCTGGACTATGCGGTAGAGTTCAACAAGCTCCCCGCAGGCATCTACACCTACACAGTCATCGCCTCCAATGCTTCCAACAACAACTACACGCTCATCAGCAAGAAGATCACCATTACAGGCAACAGCACAACTCCGGTGGTCGGCTATGACCGTCTGTTCATCAGCGACTACACCAATGTACCGTCCAATCTGCCGGTAAACCAGGTGCTTGATGTATTCGGCACCGTCACCTCCGAGAGCTCCAATATCACCGAGCTGACCGTTGGTGTGTATGACAGATTCGGCGTAATGCGCACCGGCAACAAGGTTGCACCCGGCAAGAAGACCTACAACCTGCGCAACCTCAACGGCGATGTGGAGTTCAACAAGCTCCCCGCAGGCACCTATGTATTCTCCGTAGTGGCATCCAATGCTTCGAGAAAAAATGTCACACTGGTCAACAAGTCCTTCACCATCGGCGGCGATGCAGCTTCCTACACGCCCGTCGGCAGTGATGTCCTGATGGTTACCGGTCAGAACAGCATCCCGTCAACCATTGAAGTTGGCAAGCCTCTGAGCATCTATGGTACCGTATCTTCCGGCAGCTCCTACATCACCTCGCTCTCCTGCGGTGTGTATGACAGCAGCAACAGAATGGTAACCGGCAAGTACACATACCCGAATGCAAGAAGCTATGACCTCAGAAAGCTGGATGCGTATGTGGCATTCAATTCGCTTCCGGCAGGCACCTACACCTATGTTGTCAAGGCTTCCAACGCATCCAATACCAACTACACGCTCATCAACCGGACGTTCACAGTAACCGCAGGCAGCGGTACTGTTTACGGCGACGGCATCTCGATCTACGGCAATTCCGCAATCCCGTCCACTGTTGCAAGAGGCAAGGGCGTTGTCGTGACCGGTACCGTTACATCGAGCAGCTCTCCGATCAACTATGTCAACGTCAGCGTGCTTGACTCGACCGGAAGAACCATGACAGGCACCTATGCATCTCCGAATGCAATGTCCTACAACATCAACCAGCTCGACAATGCGATCACATTCCATCTCCTGCCCCCCGGCACTTACTACTATCGTGTCATGGCATCCAACAGCACCAAGACCAACCTCGTTCTGGTCAACCAGAGCTTTGTAGTGGTCTGATGCACTTCGGGCAGAATGCACTGAGTCATCGCTGAATCAGATACGAAAACCCCTGAACGGAAAGCCGTTCAGGGGTTTTGATCTGTCAGAAGAACGTTCCTGAAAGTGCAAAGCGAAGGCGGAATCTCCTATGCTGCGCTTTTCGGGGGCTTGCAGCGTGTATCGCTGCGCTTACTGCCCGCCCAGCATCCGCACAGCCTGGATCATGATGGCACATTCCACACGCTTCTTTTCAAATTCGCAGGAGAGCGGGTGTGCCTGAAGGATATCGCCCTGGTACTGGAAATTGTTGGCGTTGCAGCCGCCGCTGCAATAGAATCTTGCCCAGCAGTCACGGCACTTGGGCTTGTTGTAGATATGCGCCTCTGCAAAGCGCTGCTTCATATCCAGGTCGAAGGTGCCGTCCTCAAGGCTGCCCATCTTGTAATCCTCCATGCCGACAAACTGGTGGCAGGGATAGATATCGCCGTCCGGGGTGATGGCAACATACTCATTGCCGCAGCCGCAGCCCCGCAGGCGCTTGATGGCACAGGGCCCCTGGTCGAGGTCAATCATGAAGTGGAAGAAATTGAAATGCCTGCCGGCCTTATCGTTCTCCAGAATCCGTGCAGCCAGTTTCTCATACTCTGCACAGACGGCAGGGATGTCCTCCTCTGTCAGTGCATAGGGCAGCGACGGGTCAGCCACAACGGGCTCCACGGAGATCTGGTCAAAGCCTGCCTCATAGAGGTGGAACACATCCTCCGAGAAATCGAGATTGAACTTGGTGAATGTGCCACGCACATACCAGTCCTTGTCACGGCTTCTTGCATCCACGAGCTTCCTGAACTTCGGCAGGATGATGTCATAGGTGCCCTTGCCGTTCGGGGAGGGACGCATGCGGTCGTTGACCTCCTTGCGGCCGTCGATGGAGAGCACCACGTTGTTCATCTCCCGGTTGATGAAGTCGATGCTGTCATCGTTCAGAAGTGTGCCGTTGGTGGTGATGGTAAAGCGGAAGCGCTTGCCGAATTCGGCTTCACGGCCACGGGCGTACTTTACAATCTCCTTTACGACCCCGAAGTTCATCAGCGGCTCACCGCCGAAGAAATCGAGCTCCAGATTTTTGCGGTCGCCGGAATGTGTCAGCAGGAAGTCAATAGCCTTCTTGCCGGTCTCAAGCGGCATGAGCTTTCTGCCTGTACCGAAGTCGCCGGTGGAGGCGAAGCAGTATTTGCAGCGCAGATTGCAGTCGTGGGAAATATGCAGGCACATGGCCTTGATCGGCGCAGGTGTGGTATATTTGGCAAATTTTTCATACTCATCGGGCGAAAACAGGATCTTCTCCTCGCAGAGCGAGGCGAGCTCACCGTAGCATTCCTGCACTTCTGCCGGGTCAAATTCCTCCATCTGTGCGAGGATTTCAGGGGGACATTCCTCCGCAAAGGGCGGTGCTGCATAGTCGAGCAGCGTATAGGTCAGCTTGTCCACGATGTGGACACCGCCGCTGTTGATGTCGAGCACGATATACATGCCGCCGAGTTCAAATTTATGTATCATAGTACTATTCCTTTCTACAAGAAAAAAACCCCACACTCATCGGGTGCGGGGCGCACGGCGGGAAAATCCCGCCGGCGATTGCTTCGAGAATTGTAATGCTTCTGTTCCGCTCATGGCATTGCCGCATTGTCAGGCAGTGCCGCTGATACGGTGCCGGCCCTGGCTGGCCCGAAGCATCCAGGCGGCGCAGACTATGCGCTCTTGATTCTCAGGGAAACCCGGCGTGCGTCTGCCGGTGCGGGTGTTGTACTTACTTCTCGTCTCTCTCGCACTTCTGGTTCGCAACTGTGCAGGAAGTCTTGCAAGCGGACTGGCAGGATGCCTGGCAGTTACCGCAGCCGCCCTTGGCAGCGCTCTCCTTCAGGCTTGCCTTGTTGATGGTCGTGATGTGCTTCATTTGGATCAAACCTCCCTTTTTGTTTCAGAGAAAAACTCTTTGTTTTATTATAGCATATTCTGCGGGAGAATGCAAGGGGTATTTGGCATGTTTTTTTCAGAACGGCGTTTTTTTACGTTTAGGCAACACCGCACAGAGCTGGTGGTGCAGATGCGCAGCCAGATTTTTCGTCAGATTGTATAGAAATGACGCCGCTGGGCTGGCGCCCAGCAAGGAATTTCTGTGCAAGATGACGGAAAAGATGCAAGCAGATGTGC
>JAFXOO010000212.1 GCA_017528675.1 Oscillospiraceae bacterium
AAATAAACCAAGGGGGAATTATGATGAAATCGAAAATGCGCATAGCTGCATGGATCGCAGCACTCGGAATGTGCCTGTCAATGGCACCTGCTTTCCCGGCAAGCGCCGATTACGGCGTTGGCGGCACGGGCAGCAACATTGTCGAGTATCTCGACCGTGGTATTTACGCCGTAAAGTCGGGGAATGGAATGCTCGTGAGCTGGCGCTTCAATGCCAATGACCCGGATGATGCAGAGTTTCGGCTGTACCGTGGGAACGAGCTCATTTACACCAGCCGCGCCGGAGAAGCCACGAGCTTCTATGACGGCGCCGGCAGAGCGGATTCGCAGTACCGTGTAGATACCGTTTCCGGCGGGCAGGTCATTTCGTCCGACAACTGCAAATTTACATCGGGGCAGAATTATTTTGATCTGCCGCTGAACCCACCTGGCAACGGCTACACGCCGAATGATTGCGTTGTGGGCGACGTGGACGGTGACGGACAGTACGAGATCTTCCTCAAATGGGAAGCCAAGGCGCTCGATAACTCCCAGGGCGGCTACACAGACAATGTATTTATCGACTGCGTTACACTTGCGGGCAAGACACTCTGGCGTGTAGATCTGGGCAAAAATATCCGTGCCGGACAGCATTACACGCAGATGTGCGTTGCCGATTTCGACTGTGACGGCAAGGCAGAGCTCATCACCAAGACTGCTGACGGCACCAAAGACGGCACCGGCAAGGTCATCGGCGACGGGTCAAAGGACTATCGCAATCCCGGCGGTTATATCCTCGATGGCGCTGAGTACATGACGCTTTTTGAGGGTGCGACCGGTGCTGCGCTTGATACCATCAATTTCCCGGTCCCCAGAGGCAATGTCAGCAAATGGGGCGACAACTACGGCAACCGTGTGGACCGCTTCAACAGCGGCATCGCATATCTGGACGGTGTGCATCCGACAGCCATCTACAACCGTGGTTACTACACCCGCATGACGATCTCGGCAGTCGATGTTGTGAACAAAAAGCTTTCCGTCCGCTGGATCTTTGACTCGAACAACAAGGGCTCTGAAGGCGCTGCCGGACAGGGCAACCACAACCTCATGGTCGCTGACGTGGACAACGACGGCAAGCAAGAGATCAGCATGGGCGACTGCGTCATCGACGACAATGGCAAACTCCTCTGGACGTCCGGCAAGGGTCATGGTGATGCGCAGCATCTTGGCGACTTTATCCCGGAGCGTCCCGGTCTGGAGCTCTGGCAGTGTCATGAGCACGGTCCGTCCTTTGGCGTGACGCTGTTTGACGCATCGAACGGAAAGGTGATCTTCCATAAGGATGGCGACAAGGATACTGGCAGATGCTGTGGAGATAATATCTGGGCAGGCAATCCGGGTGCAGAGCTCTGGGGTGCAAGACCCGCCAAGACTGTCCTCGACAAGAACGGCAATAAGATTTCAGGACTTTCGCTCTCCATGAATTTCCTGATCTACTGGGACGGCGACCTGGAGCGTGAAATGCTCAGCGGCACGGGAATCACCAAGATGATCTCGACCAGCAAGGTGGATCAGATCTTCAATGCGGACGGCTGTGCATCCAATAACAGCACCAAGGCAGTTCCGTGTATGACGGCTGACCTGTTCGGTGACTGGCGTGAAGAGCTCATCATGCGCACAAGTGATAACAGGAAG
>JAFXOO010000213.1 GCA_017528675.1 Oscillospiraceae bacterium
GCACATCTGCTTGCATCTTTTCCGTCATCTTGCACAGAAATTCCTTGCTGGGCGCCAGCCCAGCGGCGTCATTTCTATACAATCTGACGAAAAATCTGACTGCGCATCTGCACCACCAGCTCTGTGCGGTGTTGCCTAAAAGAATAACGGCAGCTCTGAGGGGCGCATCACAATGGGCATAACTCCGGGTAATGTCATACAAAGACGACTGATTACAGAACAAGAATGGCAGGAACAACCACCGTCAGCATGACACTCCCGGCCGTATGACAACAGTCATCAATCCGAATGAGAATCCGTGCAGGATCCCGGATAACGGTACTCCGGAGCGGTATCAGCAAATAGCAATGCGCAGTCCGAACCTTTCCGCAGCAATCCCCTCTTTACAAAACGCCAAAAATGTGCTATACTATTGCTGAGGCAGAATGTGGCTTACGGCTTTCTCTGTCTCACCATCGGATTGCGGCAGCGCTGCTTCTTCCGGGCATTCCCGCCCGGAACGGACGGGAACCGCAATCACACAACCGCTGCACATAAACAGATGCACATACGGGAAAGCACTGCATCATCTGAGCGTCTGTACTTTCCTGAATATGGGTTCTGCGAGGAGGCACCCCTCGCTTTCCGCCGAAAAATCGCCCATGCTGCGTATTTTACACGGCATGGGCATTTCTGCATCTGATTGTTGCTATCTGAAGGGAGAATTGCATTATGGATTTTCTGCGAATCGAGCACATCAGCAAGACCTATGGCAAGGGCGAAAATGCTGTCAAAGCACTGGATGACGTCAGTTTTACTGTTCCGAAAGGACAGATGACCGCCATCGTCGGAGCATCAGGCTCCGGCAAATCGACACTTCTGCATATTCTGGGCGGCGTGGACCGTCCGACCTCCGGAAAGGTCTTTCTGGGGGATGTGGACATCTACGAGCAGAACCAGAAAGAACTGGCCGTTTTCCGGCGCCGCCAGGTCGGGCTGATCTATCAGTTCTACAACCTCATCCCCGTTCTCAATGCCGAGGAGAATATCACGCTTCCCGCCATCATGGACGGTAAAAAGCCGGATCCCGCTCAGGTGGACGAGATGCTGGCGCTCATGGGACTGACAGAGCGCCGCAATCACCTGCCATCCCAGCTTTCCGGCGGTCAGCAGCAGCGTGTGTCCATCGGGCGTGCGCTCTTTACCAATCCCGGCGTCATCCTTGCTGATGAGCCGACCGGTAACCTCGACAGCAAGAACTCCGCCGAGATCATCTCACTCCTCCGGAAAACGAACCGCTCCCGCAGCCAGACCATGATTATCATTACACATGATCTGACAATCGCACAGCAGTGCGACCGTATCATTACGCTCTCTGACGGAAGGATTATCCGGGATGAACTGAATGCACCAGGGGGTGAAGCGCATGTTTGAACGGCTCCTTGCGCTGCGCTACATCAAATCCCAGAAACGCCACAGCATCTTCACGATTTGCAGCATTGCCGTCGCTCTGGCGCTGATGACGCTGCTCTTTGTGGGCTATTCCACCTACACCGGCATCCGGCGGGATGCCGCATATCTCGAAAAGCCCTATCACTTCAAGCTCCTGAAGCTGACCGAGGCGGAATTCAGCCAGCTTGCCGGAAACCCGGACTTCTCCTCCTGTAAGCAGGTGGAGGAACCCGACGGTACATTGTCTGCTGAAATCCTGTTGCAAACCTATCATGATGATTTCGGGCTGTATATCAACACGCTGTTTCCGGAAAAGTATCTGTACAGCGACCTGAACGAGGAATTCAAGGAAGATCTCATCGATGTGAATTACGAGCTTGTTTACCGGGATGAGCTTGAATTCTCCTCCAAATACGAATCGGTCAAAAACCTGGCCGTTTACTTTATCTTCATACTGTTCCTTGTACTGGCGCTCCGGCTGATGATAGATACTGCATTTGAAATCAGCTCCAAGGAGCGGGAACGGCAGTACGGCATGCTGCAATGCATTGGTGCAGCCCCCGGACAGATTGTCCGCATTCTGACCTTTGAAGGGCTGTTCCTGAGCATCATCGGCATTCCTGCCGGCATGCTGCTCGGAACCGGGCTGAGCGCTATTGCACTTGGCATTGTCCGTTCAAGCGGTGTGGCCGAGGAATTCTATGCCCCGGAGATCGTTCCGCAGCTCATGCACCTGCATATCAAGCCCCTGCTGCTCCTGCTGGCAGCAGTCACAGGACTGGTCTGGGTGTTTCTCTCCGCCTATCAGACAGGCATGCGCATCATCAAGCACCCTCCCATTGAGACCATCACCGGCAGAGGTCAGAAGGTTGTCAAGGTGCCGAAATTCTCGCCGCTCAGTTTCCTGTTCGGCTGGATGGGCAAGCTTGCCGCCCGCAACAACCGCCGTCAGCCGAAGAGCTTTATCATAACCGTCATTTCGCTGACACTGTCCATTGCGCTGTTTGCTTCCTTTTCGTTTGTACTTGGTAAATCACTGACTGCATTTGAAAAGACAGTAGATGTCCTCGGCCTGAACTACGACATGAGCATCGGCATCAAAACAGACCGTGACGATCCGCTGAGCTACCAGCAGGGTCTGGAACTCATCCGCAGCAGTGGGTATTTCGACATCCACGACTACAAGAAATACCAGATTTCCTTTGTTTCCGATGAGGACGGGAATCAATTTGCCTGCCTGCTGGTATACTTCCCCCGTGAGACATTCGAGAAGCAGTTCGAGGGGACGGTGCCGGTTACCTATGATGAACTGACAGAGCAGAATGCCTATCTCCTGATGGTGCTCGATGGTGCCGGCACCGCCGAACCCAGGCGCTTTGACAGTCCGGAGCCGATTACCGTGGATGTACAGTCAAGAACCCTTGTGACGGATGAGGAATATGCAGCAATGTCCGACGAGGAAAAGAAAGCAGTCAAGGAATATGCCATCGAGGATCTTGTGACTGGTGAAAAGAACCTGAAATACCGGTATATTCCGGAATACCTCCCCGCAACCCTCAATATTGCGGGATCCGCTCCGGAAGCGGCAGCAGGAGAAATGAGCGCTGCATTCCAGGGCTACCTTGCCAACGGCAACCTCATCCTGCTGGCGGGGTCACTCGACATGTACGACAACGGCGCCTATGCCCTTTCCGGAAAAGGCAGCCTGATCAACGAGGAGAATCTGGAGGAAGTCATTGTCAACCTCCGCAATGAGGATGACTATGAGGCGGCCAGAGCCTTTGTCAAGGCACAATCCGGGAGTCTGGAGCTGGTCAGCGACTTCTACGGCGAGCTCAAGGCAATGCGTGCTGCCGTCGGGGCACTCAAGATCGGCATTGCGTTCCTGAGTGTTCTGATCGGACTGATCGCCCTGGTGAACATGGTCAACATTCTCTCGACAGGCATCCTCAACCGCAAATCAGAGCTTGCCGCACTGCAATGCTTCGGCATGACCAAAGGGCAGCTCTACGGCATGATGAGCATTGAATGTCTGCAATATGCACTGACAGCGGGTGTGCTCGCCACAGTTCTGATCGAGGGGCTGATGTATGTGATGCTGCTTTACCTCAGACATATGGAGCTGGATGATTTGTACGGTGAACTGCTGAGCTTTACAGAACCGCTCCCGCTGATCTGGATTGGAGCGGCAGTTACCTTCGCCGCCGCCATTCTCGCCTCGCTCATCCCGCTGCACAGAATGCAGAAGGAAAGCCTGACCGATCAGATCAGGGCAATCGAATAACAGACGCAGAAGCGCACAGCCATCTGACTGTGCGCTTCTGCTTGTCGATAAAGTCTGTTTTTCCCAATGCCAACAACTCCAGGCTTTTTTGTCGGCTTGCGCCGACTTAGGAGAGGCTATATTGCGGTGCTGCCGCCCCGCAGCCTGTGCCCGGCGGCACAGGACATGCGGTTTCACTGATGCCAGTATTCGTTCAGGAATGCAATGCGGCTTTCCAGCCAGCTTGCCAGATATTCCGCAGATTCCGCCTGATCCTTGCACTTGGCGCTGCGGCGGCAGAGCTCGCTGCGGATATTGGACTGTAGCCGGATATTCGGCCATCTTTCCTCATTGCGGCGGAAGGATTCAGCATACTGCACTGCATCACTGCGCACCAGCTCTGCTGTGCGGGCAAATACGCCGCTGTCATATGCAGCCGTCCACTTGTTCCGCACAATTTCCTGAAACCAGTTCTCCTGCATCAGTACAGCCATCCAGGGATTGATGCACTCGTAGGTATCATTGACATCCGTCAGGACAGATGCCGCATAAAACCCCTTTCCGTTGGCGCAGCGATCCTTGTTTCCGAATGCGGAGTCGAAATCCCACGGCGCCTCAAACCGCAGACGGCGGTCACCGCCTTCACCGAAATCCACATCCATGAAAAAGCTTGACCAGTACAGGTCTGCGTCCACGCTCACCTCACTGACAATATACATATCTGCCAGCGAATCGAGATCCACAACAGCCGCCGCAGCCTCCCTGGGCGTCATGCCCTCTGCGGGGGCAATGGCGGTATAATCCGCATTGAAGGCATATGCCTTGTCCTCATAAGCAGCATAGTACAGAATACGGTAGACATTGTTCACATAAGACGCAATGAAATCATGCTGCTCCTGAGAATAGATGTCACTTTTAATCGTAATACCCACATTCTGCTTGCGGTCTTTGCCGCCCTCATTCAGCGGACAGACAGGCGCATTACCGGGCTCATCCCCATTGAACGGTATCAGCGGAGCATTGTCTGCATAATCCACTGCAAAAGCCTGTAGGGGTTCTTCGTCGGTGTAATACCCGTCATACTCCATAAAATAGCCGATGTCTGTACCCGCATACCCCTGTTCCGGCTTTGTGATCTGCACACGCTCACTGCTGATCTGCTGCTGCTCTGTGAGCA
>JAFXOO010000214.1 GCA_017528675.1 Oscillospiraceae bacterium
GGCACATCTGCTTGCATCTTTTCCGTCATCTTGCACAGAAATTCCTTGCTGGGCGCCAGCCCAGCGGCGTCATTTCTATACAATCTGACGAAAAATCTGGCTGCGCATCTGCACCACCAGCTCTGTGCGGTGTTGCCTTAAGCTGTGTCTTCCTGTACATCCATAAGGAGGGATCATTATGAAAAAACTGTTTGCATTACTGGCTGCCACTGCCATGCTGCTGTGCAGCGTGCCGCTCCCTGCTGTGGCAGAGGACACCACCGGCGTCCTGTCTGATGTGACGGAAGATGTCACGTCGAAGCTCTCGCAGGAACTGCGGGATGAACTGGCGCTGCAAACCGGACTCATCCCTGTCGGGATCTGGCGAAAGGCATTCACGGAAGAGGAAATCGTGAATAAAACGGGCGAATTCCTGCCCGAAAATTATGAGGAGATCACGGACGAAGCGGAGCGGACGGATGCCTGGCTCGCAGCAAGACGGACGGCGGTCAAGGAGCTGTACCTCCCCTCCGGCGAAGCGCTCCTCGATGACCTCGGCGTGACCGGCGAGAACCGGGGCTTTATCAGCATGTTCACGCCGCTCATCACCTGCAAGCTGACACCGGCGCAGATCCAGCAAGCGGCAGAGCGTGACGATGTGGCGACGATCTACCACAGCGGCAAGCCGTCCTATGCGGATTTCGAGACCGTGTTTGTCGTCACGGAAAAGACGGAGGACAGCGCTCATCTGTTCCAGATCACGCCGCAGAAGCTCTCGGACGGGCTGTATGCCGTGCTGAGTGATGAGAAGCTGGGGAAGGGCTATTTTGCAGAGCATTTTGCGGACTATGCCGGAGGTGACATTCTCCTGTACACCGGCGGCTACTGGTATACCGGGGAAAACGGCGCAGCGGCGTTCGACCGCATGAAGGGCAGCTTCCGGAAGATCGGCACGCTCACCGAACACCAGACAATCGCAGATGCGGTGCAAAAGACTGATACAGGCTATGTGCTTCAGAACAAGGATGATGTGCAGACCTATGCATTGCAGCTTGCCAGGCAGATGAAGGCGGAATTCGGCGATGTGAATTATGACGGCAGCATCAACGCTTCGGATGCGGCAATCATCCTGATTGACGCCGCCGAACGTGGTGCCTTGGCAACTGCCCGGAGCACCGACACGGAGCGTGATATCAACGGCGACAGCGATGTCAATGCGTCCGATGCGGCACTGGTGCTCGGCTATGCAGCGGCACTCGGCGCCAAGGCCACAACGCTGACGCTCCCGTCGTATCTGCTCGAACTCGACCACACGGTGATGCGGATCAGTGTGGTGGGTGAACGCAATGTTACATCAGGTCTGGAGATCCTCGACAGCGAGGAAGCGCTCACGACCTATTTCACGGAGAAGTACACGCCCCGTGAAACAGTGGGCGCAGGGTTCAGGGACTGGCTGAGCAGCGACCGCCGGGATCCCGATGCCGTCCGCAGCGAGATCCAGGCAGTGTATGATGCGGCATTCTTTGCGGAGCATCATCTTGCAGCGATCCCGGTCACAGAGGGCGACCTTGAGACGCTGCCGGAGGTGCGGCGTGTCGCAGCCGCCGACGGCGGATCCGTGCTGATCGACCTCTGCCATAAGAATCCCTATGGCTTCGGCTCAGCGATGGAAGGGTCTTTCGTGGTATTGGCGGCCGTCGGCAAGGATGTGACCGACCCCGCACAGATCATGGTGAACAACACCCAGGAGTATGGGGAATTTTACGGCTGATAGCGGGGCCTTGCAGCCCCACAGGCTTCGCTTACTCCGGATTTGCGGTGGAAAGAGAATAAACTGCACCGTCCGGTGAAACACCAGAAAAGTGCACAGGAGCCGCCGAAGGGCGGCGATGTGCTAAGATGCATAGCGATGCCCCCTTTGCCGTAAGGCATTGGGGGCATGTGGTCGGTGAAATAGTGCACCGTAATCTTCAAAGCAACTTGCCAGCGGGGGCTCCCCGCCCACCAGAAAACTGCGCAGGAGCAGCTTTAGCTGCGATGTGCTTAGAGGTATAGCAATGCCCCCTTTGCCGGCAGGCATTGGGGGCATGTGGTCGGTGAAATAGTGCACCGTAATCTTCGAAGCAACTCACCTGCGGGCGTTGCCCGCCCCCGGCCCAGAGGGTGCCCTCGTCGGCACCCTCTGGACTCCCGGACGGCAGGGTTGCACCCTGCACCGGCTTTTGGTGCAGTTGGGAATTGCTACGCATGCTGCCGCTGCGACCGCTCCTCCGGAGCGGCGGCGGAGTACCAGGCTCATAGGCGGTTCGTGGCACAGGCAGCCTACAGCCAGAAACGGCTTGGCAGCTTCGCTTCGCTCGCTGCGCAAGGGTTTGGGCTCGCTCCTTGCAGGATTGACGGCGGATAGAGATTCGCCTGTCACTGATTTGCGGTGGAAAGAGAATAAACTGTACCGTCCTATGAAACACCAGAAAACTGCGCAGGAGCAGCTTTAGCTGCGATGTGCTAAGAGGTATAGCAATGCCCCCTTTGCCGGCAGGCATTGGGGGCATGCGGTCGTTGAAACAGTGCACCGTAATCCTCGAAGCAACTCACCTGCGGGCGTTGCCCGCCCAGCGTGGGCTCCCCGCCGAAGCAACTCACCAGCGGGTGTTGCCCGCCCAGCGGAGGCTACCCCGCCGCCTTAGGGCTCTAAGTCAAAGAGCTGGTGGTAGAAATTGGCGTAATCAGTGCGATCCTCCTTCGTAAAGGCGATCGCCGATGAAGGGTGGAGATTCATCTTGCCTGTCAGGAGATACTGGATGTCGTAGCCCCACTTCAGACCCTCCTCACGCAGCTTCAGGATGTAGTCCTGGTAGAAGGACAGCACCGGTGTCAGATTGTATTTCGGATTCTTCAGGAAGCCCAGCAGCAGCTCCATTGCACAGTTGCCGGCACCTCTGCCCATGCTGCCAACGGTTGCATCCAGGAAGGAGGCACCCATCGAGCAGGCTTCAACCGTGTTGGCAAATGCCATCTGCTGGTTGTTGTGCGCATGAATGCCGACACTCTTGCCTGCCGGCTCCATCACGCTCAGGTAGAGCTTCGTCAAGGACTGAATCTGCTCCGGGAACAGCGAACCATAGCTGTCCACGATATACACAGCATCCACATGGGATTCTGCCAGAAGCGCCAGTGCTTCTTCAATATCCGGTGTGTTCGCCTTGGAAATCGCCATGATATTGCAGGTGGTCTCGTAGCCAAGGCTGTGGGCATACTCGATCATGTCAATTGCTGCCGGCATCGTGTTGATGTAGGTTGCCACACGCACCATGTCGATCACGCTCTCCTCCTTCGGGAGCAGATCACGGCGGATGTTGCAGCGGCCTACGTCTGCCATCACCGAGAGCTTCATATCCGTGTCATTGCTGCCCACGATACGGCGCAGATGCTCCTCCTTGCAGAACTTCCAGTCTCCGAAATCCCCCGTCTTGAAGATATCGGTATCCGCCAGATAGCCCATTTCCATATAATCAACGCCTGCTCTGAGATTGGCCAGATACAGCGCTTTTACAAACTCATCCGTGAAAAAGAAATTATTAACCAGACCACCGTCCCGGATTGTTGCATCAAAGACCTTGATGTCCGGTCTGTAGGTCATCAGATTACCCTTACGTTCCATGATTAACGCCTCCGCTTTCGCAATTTAAAGTTTTTATGCTTTTAAGCATTAAATTGTCTGATACTATAGTAACACGAAACGCCATAAAAATCAAGTGCTTTTTGCAGGAAAGGGACATCTTTGTAGGATCATACAAAAATCCCGGCAGATGCCCCCTTTTTATACGCTGTTTTTACCAGACTTCATACGCCTCATCCACCCGATACACCAGCGGGGGCACAGCGAGTGACAGGATATCCGTGCCGTGTCCGACATTTTCATGCAGGGAACGGAACTTGACAGAGAATGTCAGAAGCTGTTCAATCACGCCCTTCTCCGGTCGTGTCTTGTGAAGATACTGGAACACGGCATCCTCCATATAGCCGTAGCTGCGCACCTGCGACTTTCTCAGCTCCGCTTCCGATGTGCCGCCGGACGGCCGCAGGATATCGCTGTCCATGTACTGCACGGTCTGGTGGGCGATGATTTCCGGAAGGAACGCAACCATCTCGATGCCAAGGGAGTGCGTTGGCGCTGCTTCCCGGATGGCGGCACGCTGCATTCTGGAAGAAGCGGCATCCTTGATCGGCAGCATCGTCCGGATGGCATAGGCGGTCAGCTCACCGACCTGCTGTTTGGTAAACGGGCACTGGCGCAGGGTTTCCGGCTGCTGGATGAGCAGCACAAACTGCCGGTCAGATGCATAGCCCGCTCCGTTCTTCCGGTCAAGCGCCTTCTGAAGCAGCACTTCGGTGATACCGGGATAACTCGTGCCGTTAATCCGTACATCACAATCCGGCTTGTCACCGAATGCGGCAGAGGACAGCTCCATCCAGTACCAGTGCTTCGTGCCGAGGTACTGCGGCAGGATGTCCTGCACCGCAGCAAACATATCAAACGGCTCCCCATCGCCCTTGTGGACGATTGTGCGCAGCTTCGGCACACGGAATGCATGCTGCCGCCCATAGACATCCGCTTCGATGATGCCGTCTGTTTCGTTGCCGAACGCAGCAAGCAGGCACGGAAGTGTCCCCTCGCAGAATGTACTGATGCCGCTGCGCATTGCCTGCTCCGGATCGGGCGCAAAGCTGGGCAGCGTGAGTACAAGATCCTCATCAAACCACGGATGCCTTGCAATCAGAAGAAGCTGCACCCGAAAGACATCATCAATGCGGCGGATCTCTCCGAACATGAACTTCACCCGCAACGTGTGCTGTTTCCAGAACAGCCATTCCTCCTCTTTCTCTGCCTCCGGGAACCGCTCCCCGACCAGTGCAAGCAGCCCTGCCTCATCAAGCCCCGCTTCAAACAGCATCGGGTTCTGTGTATTTGATACAGCCATAGTAAGCCTCCTGTTTCGTTGGTGATACTTTCAGTATACCACGAAACAAAGCATTCTGTCAAGCCGGATGATTCCGTGTACTTCCGCAGCACGCTGTTCCCGAAAAAACAGAGTTGAGAAGTCATCCTGCTGACTTCTCAACTCCTCTGTTTCATGACTTATCCCTTCCGTCCGGCTCTGGACAGATGCCGCAGATCCTCGAATCTGGGCTTGAACTTGTGGTAAACGACCTTGGCACGCTGACCGTCACGGTAGAAGCGTGCAAGGGCATTGTTGAAATCCACAAGCGTATCGGATACAGAGATCATCTCACAGACACGGCTCACGGTCTCTGCATCGGTGTTCTTGCCGAGGAGATTGCGCACAGTATTGTAATACTGTACTGTGAACATTGGTGCCTCCCCGGGAGCGGGAATGTCAAATGCCGGCTGCGGCGGAGCACTTGCGTACCGCTCCACAATCTGCGCAAAGCTCGGCGCAGCACTGGTCTGCATGGTTTCCACAAGGCTCTCACAGAGCTCCTGCGGCACAGCGTCCTTCTCGGGCTCCGGTTCCTCCTGCCCGAACGATGCCGCAATGTCCGGAACAATCCGCAGATCAATGCTCTCATCCCGGATAAAGCGCTCATAAAATGCAGTGCCCAGCGTGAAATCCTTGTCACGGCTCACGATAAAGAGCTGCTCTGCACGCTTTGATCCGATGAGATACCCCAGAAACATCATGAGCTGGATGTCAAGTGCATTCTTGACCGGATCGCTGTTTTTGGGGCTGACATCGACCTCGTTCAGCTCGACTTTTGCCTTGCAGGCAAGAAGCTGTTCATACAGCCCGAAGGTCAGACCGCAGCGGTTCTGCGTATAAAAAATATGCAGCGTATCCTGCTCTGTCAGTTCCTCGATGCCCTGGAGTCCTTCTATATAGACATTCTCGTAATCCACCAGATAAATTGCCATTTTTTCACCTCCCGTTCTTCTGGAATTCCGCATTCCGGAGCATTTCTCCGGCAGTGCGGCAGCAAAAGGCAGCCTCACGGCTGTCTTCCGAAAGCCGGACAAGCCCGTCTTTCTACTGGTATTATAGCACAAACGGCAGGTGTTTGTCAACCGGCCGTCTGTTCACCCGGTGGCTGCGATCAGAAAGCTGCTGTGAAGTCTTGCCCCGCAGCAGCTTTGGCGTATTATCCGAGCATTCCCTTCATCAGTGCA
>JAFXOO010000215.1 GCA_017528675.1 Oscillospiraceae bacterium
CCCGCAGCATCCGCTCCAGCATCATCCTGCGGCCGGGTGTGAGGACAGCTTCGGAGTCGCCCGGTTCATCCGCCATGCGTCCGGCAATGCCGTTCCATGGGAAGCTGAGCGGTGCATATGCCGTCACGCCGTCCTGAAGTACGATGATGTCCATGCAGCGTTTCAGCTCACCGCTGTCCATCTCATAATACACTGTATTTTCGGCGGTTTTCACCTGGATGATACCCGCACCGAAATTGAAGCATGCCGTGAGGTATTCGCTGCTGCGCTGCTTTGGATCGCTGCACAGATGCATCGTGATGAAATCCACGGACGGGTCAGTTTTCTGCGCCTCGGTGAGTGTTGCCGGCTCCGCCGGTACCCATCCGTACAGCCGGAAGACCTCTGCCAGCGCTGCGAGTGACTCACCGTCGATGGTGAATTCTCTCCCCAGAAGGCCGCCGTCCTGCTGTATTTGTTCCCGCAGCTCTGCGGTTTGTGCATCCGTTGCAAATTCCGCATCTGTCAGCGGAGCCGTAAACCACGGCTTTGCTGCTGCAATGTCTCCGAACGGGCACATGCTCTGCGCCGTTTCAAGCTCTATCTGTGTATTCGGCTGAAGTGGCGGCCGGGCGTGCTGCAATCCGAGGATACCGCCCGCACAGACTGCTCCGGCGATGCATGCTGCTGCGCCGGCCAGTACAATGTGACGCCGGGAGTGGCGGGCTTCGGTTACGGTGAAGGTTTCGGAATCGGCGGGTTCTTCGGCGTTATGGTGAATTCTGGAAAGCGTTCTCCAGAGGATGCGCTCTTTCTCTGCCTCGCTGCTTGCAGGAAATGCTGCCAGTTCTGCCGGGTCAGCGGCATGCAGAAGCCTGCACAAGTTCGTGTTTTTCATAAGCCCTCCTTTACAGCAGATCCTTCGCCGTACTGCGCAGGGTTCTGAGTGCTCTGCTCAGGCGGCTCCGGACGGTGATCGGGTTCATGCCGAGGAGTTTGCCGATCTCTCTGGCGTTCCGGTCATAGTAGTACTTCTGGATGAGAATGGTCGCATCCGGCTCTCCGAGTGATCTGATCTGGGTCATAAGCTCACTTGCCTGTGCGGCAAGCTCCGCATCGGCGGCCACATCCTGCCCGGATGGCATTGTCTCCGGCAGCGCATCCGCAGGACGGCGTGCAATCCCCCGGCAGATGTTCAGTGCCTTATGCCGGGCGGCTGTTCCGATATACGCCTTCAGGGAACCGCTGCTGATCTCCGGCAAGTGCTGGAGCACTTCAAGGAACACATCACTGACGCATTCCTCAGCATCTTCCCGTGTTCCGGTTCCTGCAATGCACCTGTACACAATGGCATAGACGTAGTTGTAATACGTCCCGAACAGGGCTCTTGCACCCGCATCGGGGCTTTTGGCTGCCTCGGCACGGATCTGCTCTTCTGTCACGGGGATCCCTCCTTTCATGAAGCGGTACTGCTTTCATTTGTACAGACACCGGAATGCTGTAAAGTGTTGCACGCAGATAAAAAAAGCTGCGGCGCATCGGCCGCAGCTTTCTACTGGCTCTTATTCCTTGACCGGCAGTTCCGGCAGAATCTCGACAACATACTTGAGGATGTTGAGTGAATCCGCCTCGTCGGGGGCTTTCTTACCGGGTACGGTGATGGCATTCTGAATGCCCTGTGCAGTCAGCTTGTCACCGATCATCAGGTTCTTGTTGAGCGAAATGACATCGAGAATATCCACCTTGCCGCTCACGTCAACATCGCCGCAGAGCGTGGAGACTTCACCGGTCGGAACTTCCGGATCGGTGGGCTTTTCTTCAGTGGGCTTTTCCTCGGTTGCCGGCTCTGTGGGCGTGGTCTTGCCGTCGCCGTAGAGATCTGCCGGCAGCTCGGAGAGGGTGATGCAGTAATCGCTCTGCATCAGTTCCTTCACGGTGTCTGCATTCTGAAAATTCTCGCCGGAGATGTACTTGTCTCTGTCATCGTACCATGTGCAGAAGTAGGACCACTTCGCCTGCTCGATCTGGAGATTTGCAAGGCTCGGAATGGTGCTGTTCTCCGGCATGGAAACGATCTTGCCGTTGTTGACGAAATCCACGAGCTGCCAGAAGATTTTGCTCTCGGCATCCTCATTCGGGGTATTTGCCTCACCGCCGTCATGACGGTTGAAAACGGTGTTGTATTTATCGAAGCCGACCATGTCCACATAGTCATCACCGGTATACCAGAGTGCGGAATCATCCGACCATGCATAGAGGTTCTGCTCCCAGATCAGGTTGTGGATGCCGTACTCGTTGGTGAGCTTGTCATAGAGGTACTTCCAGAGCTCGTTGTAGACCTCTGCGCCCTCCTTCGACCACCAGAACCAGGCGCCGGTACCGTCGCCGGGCTTCTTGCCGGGATTGCCCTCGGCCTCGTGCAGCGGACGGAAGATGACCGGGACACCTGCGTCCTGGAGTCTTTTCAGCTCAGCCGCTGCCAGCTTGATGGCCTCGTTATAGAACACATTCTCCTTTGTGCCCTCGACCATGACATTGGCAGTCACGAAATCGGTCTCGTTGGAGTAGGTGAACTGCTGCCAGTCGTTGGAGATCTTGGTGATGTTGCCGTCCTTGTCGATCTCGAAGTTATCCATCTGCTCGGGCACGGTGCAGTGCCAGCTAATGGTCACGATGCCGTTCTTGTTCTTCGCCCAGTCGATCATGCGGTCGGTCACGCCGTCCTCCCAGGCAAAGCCCGGATTGTGGCAGTTCAGGTCAAAGCCACGGATTGCCGGATAATCGCCGGTCAGCTCCGTGAGGTAACGGCATTCCTGCTCATAATCATTATAGGTATAGTTATGGTTCTGGGTGCTGTAGGTATAGACAAAGCCGGTTTCGTCCATGCAGTGCCACGGGAACTTGTTGCCCTGCTCGTCCTTGTCATAGCTTTCCTTGTCGATCTCGTATTCCTTGCCGTTGCCATCCACGCACTTATCGGCCTGTGCATCATAGCGAATAGCAGTCTGCACGCCGTGGCCGCCGCCGTAGATCTCCTGCTGACCGGAGAGAATGTGCTTGCCGTATTCGGAAGCGAGGTACTTCATCAGTGCCTTGGTTTCCGGCGTTGCCTTCGGGTCAACGGGCGTTGCGGATGCCTTGACCTCAGGGAGCTCTGCCTTGGAAATGGTCATGGTGTCATAGCCTGCGTAGCCATAGATCGGCTTGAGCGTGATGGTGTTCTTGCCCTTCTTCATGCGGAATACGCCGAAGGTCATGTCCTTCCATTCGGGGGTGTAGGGCATCTCGATGCTGTAGTCGATGCCGTTGATCGAAATGGTCTGCTTGCGGCTCTCATCCACGCTGAGCACCTGCACGGCACGCACATCGATCTGGTACATGGTCTCCTCCTCGACTTCAATGTCGATGGAGATGGGCGCAGCAGTAAGATAGGCAAAGCCCTCACCGGAATAACCGGGTGTCTGCCTTTCATAGATGCTGGTCCATGTCTGATCTACGCCCTCAAATTCCTCGCACTCGTAGGTGCCGAGACCGTTGGCTGCCGACACCGGTGCCGGCAGCACAGCGAGCATGCTGCCTGCCATTGCTGCGGCGAGCACAGCACTGACGGTTTTTCTGAAATTCTTCATAATGACCCCTCCATTTATCTGTATAGGTTACGGAGCTTAATTTACAAGTAAATTATAGCACAAATTTAGCTAAAAATCCATGTACGGAGTAAACAAATTTTGGGCCTTATTCTTGTGCAAATAAACCAAACCCGGAGAACCGTCCGTGGTTCTCCGGGTGATTTGCAGTATCAGAAACCATGCTGACAGCCGCTGTGAGGGCGGGGACAAGGCAGAATACAGCCACGCAGCGTGCTTGCGATGCTACTCTGGCTTTGTCCGCAGCAGTTCCCGCAGGTTTTCAAGCAAGTCGCCGCCGGAAACGGACAGGTTTCCGACATTCTCACAGATCCGCTCCAGGTATTCAAGCTCCTTGAGCTTATAGAGCGTCTTGTTTTCGTCCATGAGCTTGGCGGTGTTGAGCAGGGAACGGGTTGACGCAACCTCCTCACGGCGTGTGATGACATTTGCCTGCGCACGCTTTTCTGCCAGCAGCACAGTATTCATAATCTCCCGCACATCTCCGGGGAGGATGATGTCACGGATGCCCGCCTCCTGTACCTCAATGTACAGTGCCTCCGCCTTGGGGCGGATCTTTTGCAGCAGTTCCTCACCGATGACATCCCGCTGCTGCAAGAGTTCATCGAGCAGCAGCCCTGCTACATGCTCACGCACGGCAAGCTGGACGGCTGTGTAGAACTGCGTTTCGTAGTCCTCGATCTCCCGGAATGCCGCCAGGCAGTCTGTCACACGGTAGCTGCACACAAAATTGAGCCGCACGCCGACTCTGTCCTTGGTCAGGATTTCCTGCCCGTTGAGAGAAAGCTCCTGCCAGCGGGTTTCGGCAATCCGGACGTTGACGTTTACAGCGTTGTTCCAGAAATAGTAACGCCCCGGTTCGAGAATGCGCACAAAGCGGCCGTTTTCGAGCAGCAGGCCGGTCTGGGATTCACCGACCTCGAAGGACTTCATGAAGCCCTTGGCACGGAGCTTGTCGCAGAGCAGGACGGGAATTTCCTCCGGCACATCCGGCTGTGTCGTGTCATAGAGGTCAAAGCTGTGGCTTTCGGCCTGGTTCCAGAACAGATATTTTCCGGCAGGCAGCACCTCCGAAAGCAGACCGTCCACACGGTGTACGGCGATGAAGCCGTCCGGTACTTCCTGTGCAATCGTCTGCGATGCAAATGCCGGGTCTTTCCGGAAGGCTGCGATCTCAGCAGGGGAGAAGGCTTTTGTAAGCTGCTCGGTCAGCGGTACACGGCGCACCTCGCTGTGCCCCTTCTCAAATGCAGAGCTCCAGAAGCGGTATTTTCCGGGCATGAGCATCCGCTCGAAGACACCCTCCCTGAACAGGAAGCCTCTCTCGTTTTCTTTAATGATGTATACCATATATGTTACCTCCGGGTTGTGACCTGACGCAGTCAGGCTGAGGATGATTGGCTGCACCGCACCCCGCACACCGGCGGCGGCAGGAACCTTGAGCCGTATGCACGGCACGGCGGAAGCACAGGCTCTGGCCGTGAAGGCATGGCGGCGGTATCCGGAACCCGGCAGGGCACAGCGGCGTGCTCCTCCTTCACTGTGCAGGCACAGGAAATCGGAGGGGATTGGCACAAAAATGTTTGTGTCCTGCCTGAGGCAGGACGAAAAAAACCATTCAAGCATCAAGCTTGCGCCGGAATTGAACCGGCAGAACAGAGCCGGAAAAACCGGCAATGCAAGGAGTCGAACCTTTCAGTGTGCATTCTCTGAACGCAGCACTGCACCATCTCTGAAGAACTGCGGCATACGTTACGGCATTGCCTCACGCACCGCCGTGCGGTACAGACACACGGCCCTGGCAGCTTCTCCCAACTTGATTATAGCAGAATCTGACACCAGTGTCAAGCAAGGTGCGTTGTGCAGTTTGACAGTGGGTGGGACGAAGGACGCTGGAAGGTCAGCGCATGGGACAGATGTTCTATGTACAGTCTGCACAAACAGAGACGATGGATGCTGTGCATTCCCCCTAAAAAACATACATGCCGCAGCGGAAAAGACGCTCAGTCATGAGCCTTGGACTGCTATTTGTTCATATTAGAGACATCTTTTATTTACAAAAGCTTTACAAAAATATGTGCAACATGTCCTGCATGTGTCTGGATATGGCACAAAGTTTGTGGATTAAATGGAAAAGTTTTCAAAATCATTGCGTTTTGGCCGTAAATGTGCTATGATAGGGTCAGTTCCGGTAGGAATGAAATATCTCGAATGAGGAAAGGATTGAGTTGATGAGAAAAGCCAAAGTCGTAGCTATCGTATGCGGTATCATTGCTTCCTGTCTGATCGGCGGTTTTGCCGTTGTAGATGCAGCAACAATTACCCTGGATGACAGTTCCACTACGGAGGCGGTTGAGGAAATGACCGCTGCGCAGGAGGAGACTACCGAAGCTGCAACAGAAACTTCGCTCGAAACCACAGCCCAAGTCAGAGAGAGTATTGCTGTACAGACGACCGTTGCAGAAACAGAGCCGACTGAGGCTGAGACGGCTGCAACAACGGAAGAAGCCGAGGCGGAAACTGTCGGGGTGACAGAGCCTGCACCGACAGAGGAGGCTGCTGCGGAAAACACTGACGAGACAGAGGCGGCTGAGGACGAGACTGCGGCTGCCGAGACGCTTGATCTGTCCAATGTGACGGCATCCGATGAAGTCTATATCCAGAACGGCAACGTAATCACAGATCCCGTGAGCCTTGACCAGCCGGCAGTGAAGGAGTCAGTTGTTGTTGAGCAGGTTGAGGACGAGGAGGAAGAAGTCATCAGGGACAATTCCTGGACCTATTCCATCTCCGAGAGTGATTATATTCTGCTGTGCAACGCTGTAGGTCATGAGGCAGGCGCCAATGAGGTGCCGGTTGTTGAAAAGGCCAAGGTCGTTGAAGTAATAATGAACCGTGTGTATTCTGATGTCTATCCGGACGATGTTTACAGCGTTCTGACACAGAAGAACCAGTTTACCGGTGCATCCACCTATGTGGATCTCGGAACATTTTCCCCGAAGGTATCGGATATGGTGCGTGAGGCGGTAGATCTGTATTTTGCGGATCCCTCGCAGTTTAATCATGGCTATATCGGCTTCTGGGGTGATGGCCATCAGAACCATTTCAAGACCTATTGATTCTGCATAACGATAAAACAAACAGAGCATCCTCGGATGCTCTGTTTGTTGTTCTAAGCTGATTTACAGGGTGCGGCGGAAGATCAATCCACCACGATTGGCTGACCGTAAGCGTCACGCCCCTCCGGGAAGCCGCCGTTCAACACCTTGCGTTTGAGCAGGCCGAGGTCAAATACATCGAACACATAGTCCTCATTCATTTCCCACGGCTCTCCGGCCACAATCTCTATCGGCACCATGCCGGAATATGCCAGCGCCTTGTCCGTCAGACCATGCAGATACTGCGTCATCTGGATGATATCGAGCAGATCCACGTTCCCGTCCACATACACATCGCCTTGCTTCGGATAATAGTAGCCGTCGGTCGGCCTGACAGGCGGATCCGTCGGTCTGACAGGCGGATCCGTCGGCTCCTCCGTCTTGCCCAATTCCTCCTCCGGAACGGCATTTTTCACAGAATAATAGGCCTTCTTCGGAGAATAATCTGCATTGATGAGCAGCGGGTAGCCTTCCTTGCGCCAGCTTGTGCCGTCCGTGATGCCCCAGAAAACGCAAGCCGTGATATTGGCGCCGGATTTCTTCGCATCCACGATCTCCTTCATGATCTTCTGGTAAGCGGTTGCAACGCTCTGCGAATCCGGCCCGGAATCATAGTCCGTGATGTCCAGCTCCGTGATCTGGATTTCCAGACCAAGCTGGTCAAATTTGTCAATTGCCTGACGGTAGAGACCGGCATCCGGATAGCCGACATCGAGATGTGACTGCATACCGATGCCGTCAATCAGTCCCTTTGCCTTCAGGCTGCTGACCTTCTCATAGATCTTGTCCCGCTTCGCAGGGATGTACTCGTTGAAATCATTGTAGAACAGCTTTGTGCCCTCCGGAGCGTATTCCCGTGCATAGGTGAACGCATCGTCGATATAGGAATCATCGCCATAGATCAGCGACCACATGGATTCGTCCTTGGAGGTGTCTGTGCCGCCCGGACGGAGATTACCCTCATCGAGATAGCACTCGTTGACCACATCCCAGCAGTAGATGTCAAGATCCGGGAATTCTGCCGAGAGCTGGTAGAATACATCGTGAATATAGTTTTTCAGGCGCTTCTGCATCATCTCTTTGGAGACAAAGTCACCGTCATTCCTGAAGCCCTCCCGGAAGAACCACTGCGGCGTCTGGCTGTACCAGCACAGCACATGTCCACGGATCGGAATATGGTTCTCCTCGCAGAAGGCCAGGAGCGAGCGTGCCTTTTCGAGCGAGATCATTACCCGTTCATTGCTGCCGTTGGCAAGCGTCATTGTCTGATCCATCAGGTGATCCGGTTTGAGTTCGTTTCCGATGGTCAGCGAATTGAAGTGGCGCTTGACAATGTCCTGTGAAACGGGTGTGCTCAGCTCTGCGGGTGTTGCTGCACAGCCAAGTCTGAAGTAGTTTGCATAAATGTCCTTGAGCGGCTCCTCCTCCAGCATGTCCTTTGACCAGGAGGCCTGTCCGGTGATCATCACGTCATCGACCTGGAAATCATTGCTGCCCTCCGCTGTCTGGAAATAGATCAGCAGATCCTTGACACCCTCCGGAACGGCATAGGTTGCCTGAATGCGGTCCCACTCCCCGGCGCCGGAACCGATCTCCTTGTACTGCTCTCCTTCGCTGTCGGTATACTTGAGCATAAGCTGGACTGTATCGCCCGCCTTGCAGTTGACGTAAGCGGTGAAGCTGTAGGTGTTGCCGGGTGTCAGCGTGCCCTCCATCGAGCAGAAAGCTCCCTGCCAGTTTTCGGTTCTGCCGCCGATGTACAGGCAGTTCTTCCCCTCGTGCCACATATTATTGGATACCGAGACATTTGCCGGGCCAAATCCCATCCATGCACCGACACCGTCCTCGAATCCGGTACTCAGCAGTACATCGTCTTCTGCTGCCGCAGGAAGTGCTGCTGTCAGGCTGCCGAGCATCATGGCTGCTGTCAGCGCTGCCGCCCATCCTGAATGCTTCATTGATAATTCCCCCTTTTGATAATCCGGCCGGATACTTCCGGGCCTGTTATACTTATTGTAGCACATTTGTCCGGGATTTGCAAGTATTTTAAGTAAAAATCCCATAGTGAGCGAGAAATAAAATTTTTTTCAAAAACCCCTTGACAAACGTCCCCATATGTGCTATAATAATAAAGCCGTCGGAAATCAGGCGGCACAGTGGGGGTTTAGCTCAGCTGGGAGAGCATCTGCCTTACAAGCAGAGGGTCATAGGTTCGAGCCCTATAGTCCCCACCACTGGCCCGGTAGTTCAGTTGGTTAGAACGCCGCCCTGTCACGGCGGAGGTCGTGAGTTCGAGTCTCATCCGGGTCGTTTATGCGGATTTAGCTCATCTGGTAGAGCGCCACCTTGCCAAGGTGGAGGTAGCGAGTTCGAGCCTCGTAATCCGCTCCAATATGGCGCTATAGCCAAGTGGTAAGGCGTTGGTCTGCAACACCATGATCGCCGGTTCAAATCCGGCTGGCGCCTCTTGATGTCGCAGATGCGCATCGCATGAAAGACTCCGAGTGATCGGGGTCTTTATTTTTTTGCCGGCTCTGCCGATGCCCGTATTCCGGCTGCACGGATGACTCTGTGAAGGGAAGTGCAGGGGCAGGAACTGTATTATGATCTGAAAAACAGCACCTTTCCGGCTGCCGGAAGGGTGCTGTTTGCTGTATCATCCGGCGTTTCGGTGATGGGAAGAACTGCATATACCGCAGGCCGTTCCCGAAGCTTGACAAATCTTCTGTCATATGATACAATGATATAATAGGTTTAACAATTTGCTGCAAACCGCACAGGAAAGCAGATATGACGCACCAGGGAGGAGCAGTCTATGATTCAAAAGCTCAAACACCATATCCGGCAATACTTTGTCGGCCAGGAAGATATTGTGGAACATGTGCTGATCTGCCTCCTTGCGGGCGGACACATCCTGCTGGAGGGCGTTCCCGGTGTGGGCAAAACCACCCTCGCTTCCACCCTCGCCAGAGCCATCCGGTGCGACTTCGGCAGAATCCAGTTCACGCCGGATACCCTGCCGACCGATGTCATGGGGACTGAGATCTATAATATGAAGACCGGGGAATTTGAATACCGGGAGGGCGCTGTCATGCACCAGATTGTCCTTGCGGATGAGATCAACCGGACATCCCCCAAAACCCAGGCAAGCCTCCTGGAGGCAATGGCAGAGGGGCAGACCACGGTCGGCGGCGTCAAGCACAGGCTCCCCCGTCCCTTCATGGTCATT
This sequence comes from Oscillospiraceae bacterium, assembly GCA_017528675.1. Lineage (GTDB taxonomy): Bacteria > Bacillota > Clostridia > Oscillospirales > Ruminococcaceae > UBA3855. Next base: position 10,014 of record JAFXOO010000215.1, read on the forward strand.
GCCACCCAGAATCCCGTCCGGTTCATGGGAACCTACCCACTGCCTGAAGCACAGATTGACCGCTTCATGATGCAGCTCACCCTTGGCTATCCAGAAGAAGCTGAGGAGCTCCGGATGACCAGAAACATGCTGAGCGGAAAAACGCCGGACA
>JAFXOO010000216.1 GCA_017528675.1 Oscillospiraceae bacterium
AAAGAGGGGACGCCCTGCAAGAGAGGGCGTCCCCTTTTCGGCTTGATACAGGGTTTTCCCTGCCGCATTGATGCGGCAGATAAAAACAGCCGACCCGGAGGGAATTGTTTCCTTCCGGGTCGGTTGTTTTGCTTTTTCTATCCCATGTGCTTTATACCAATTGTTGATAACATCAATAGATTGCAGCTTGTCAATATAGTCCGTTTTTGCCGCCTTCAGGCGGCAGGAATAGGCATCCTCGGCGGCTGGGTAGGGGACGCTCTCTCTTGCAGAGCGTCCCCTCTTTGAAAAAAGCCCCACCGGGGCTTTTTTCAAATTCACCCCTTGCAGAGCGCCCTCCGGCAAGGGGGATTTCGCCGTCTGCGGACGGCGACCAGAGGGCTTTGCCCTCTGGACTCCCACAAACTTTTTTTGGAGAAAAAAAGTTTGATCAAAAAAATCGTCCTGGCTTCGCCTTAAAACGCCGCAGCCGCCGAAACCGGCGCAAAGATGCTGTTTGCCTGCTCGTCGGTCAGATCAACGCCGAAAACTTCCTTATAGTAAGCCTTCGTCTCCTCGGTGATGTCGATGTCCTCGAACTTCTCCGGATAGGCCGTCTTTGCCAGCCACAGCAGCGTGATCGGGGTGTCAATACCCGGCGTATAACTCCGGTACATGCCCAGCGGCATCTTGTAGATACGCTTGTCCTCAACCGCCTTCACAGCGCTCCAGTCATAGGTGCCGACTTGGTTGTTATACAGCGTATCCGGCTGTGCTGCGTTGAAATTCGTGATGAACACAAGGCTCGGATTCCACGCATAGATCTGCTCCATGTCCACTGCGGTGGAGTTGTCCGTCGTCAGCTCCTCGCCCACATTCTTGCAGCCGATCGCATCTGCCCACCACTGACCAAAGAACAGCTTGCCGGATGTGGTAATATTTTCCTCGCTGTACTGGAACAGGAAGAACGCACGCTCCCGCTCGTCCTCCGGAATGTCCTTCACACGCTCCTGCACAAAATTGTACTTCTCCTCGGAATACTTCCGGCAGATGTCACCCTTCGCATTCTCCGGGAACATCTCACCGAGCAGGTCAAGCCAGTTGTTCAGCGTCTCGATGGTGTCATATTCCCACTTGGAGGCGGAAACCGCCACCGCCGGAATGCCTGCTTCATTGAGCTGCTCACCGATCTGCGGCGCTTCGGCTCCGTAGAACACAACATCGGGATCGAGCTTGACAACTTCCTCGACATTGATTTCGGTGCCCTGGATAAAGCCTGTCTCAGCATCCAGAACCTCCGGATAGAGTTCACCGAGCAGACCGTTCTGCGCTGCCTTCATGCTCACATCCGCCATGCCCACGATCTTTTCACCGGAGTCAAAGAAGATCGTCAGCACAGACGGCAGCGGGTAAATATTGCCCACAACAATCCGGTCAATCTGCTTCGGTACCTCCACAGTATTGCCAAGGTGGTCAGTCACAGTGATTGTCTCGCTGTCAGATTCCGCCGCAGCCGTCGCATTCTCCTCAGTCACCGCTTCGGAGTCTGCGGCTGCCTCGGTCTCTGCGGGCGCATCGGTCTGCGGGGCAGGCTCGGCTGTACTTGACGTGGTCGTACCTCCGGCACAGCCGCCCGTGACCGCCAGCATCGTACCGCTCAGCAGCAGCGCTGCAAGCTTCTTCCAGTTTTTCATAAAAACATCCTTCTTTCTGCACAATTATGTGCGTATGTTATTTTGCGTCCGTAAACGGACGCTTGGGGAGGGGCTGCCCGCCCCTCCTAAACCTCCCTCGGCAGGACCATGAGCCCTGCACCCGCAGGCTTTATACACAGCGGAGATTCCGCTATATATCCATCTTATTGTCGATACAGCGTGTAAAAATCCTCTCCGGCATCGACTTTGTCCGCAAGCGCCAGCAGCTCCTGTACCGAATGCGCTTCGATCCAGGCTGCGACCTCATGCTTGGCACACATATACCGGAACCGCCGGTCCTCCGCCTCTCCGGCATAGAATTCCTTCCCCGTGTCCATATCCTCCAGCGGGGTGGCGTTCTTGCCGTTGTCGGTCTGCTTCGCCCAGTTTTCGGCACTGTACTGCTCCCGGTAGTCGTTCTGCGTCGCAATACCCTCATCGAACCAGGTCGGCATCTTCCGCTGTGAATTGGCGGAATGAAAATGCGAATGCAGCTCGGCATGGGTCATCTCATGTGCGACAATATCCACATTCAGGTACTCCCGCAGAATGCCGGTATACTCCTTCTTCGGAAACAGCAGCGTTTTCGTGTCCTTTTCCCCGACCTTTCTGACGAGGTCCGGGTCATCATGCACAATGAGGAGCCAGTTGTCCAGCCCTTTCATCTCACCGAAAAAGGCAGTATCACGCACTTTTGCTTCGTTGACAAGAGCGATGATCTCATTCCGGTCGCCGGCATAATCCTTGTTGACATAGACATTATCCATGATCTTCGTATAGCCCGGACGGATCGGAATGGTCATCAGGTAGCCATCACCGAACTGGAAATACCAGACAGCGCCGCCGAGCAGCACCAGCAGAATGATCAGCACGATCACGAGAGGCTTTTTGCTTTTGGTCTTCCCGGGATGATTTTCACCATTCGCTGCCATAAGAACTCAGCTCCTTCCGGCAATTGCCTGTGTAATATAGGAAATATCCTCCGTCATGTCGGGGATCTCGCTGCGGAAAATTCGCCCGGAGAAGCCCTCGTGCGGCAGGCGGATAAACTTCGCCGTTTTCGGACAGATCGGCTCATAGAGGGGATCGGCAATGATGAACTCCGCCCCCTGCAACAGCGGCATCAGCTCGTCCTCATCCCTTGCCATGCAGTCAGAAACGCCGAGCTTCGAGCGTTCTATCTCTGTTGCAGCAACCGCACGCACCTGGATGCCGGTCTCATATGTCACCGCATTCGCAAGACTCACCGAGGAAACACCCTCCCCGATCACCACCGCCGAGGGATTTATCCGACCGGTCATCGGCTCCATGGAATCGCCGTTTTTTGCCGCTAACCGGATACTTTCCACAATCGTATCCGTCCAGTCGCCATAGGGTCTGGCGGTCACATACGGAATGCCGAACCGCTTCCGCAGCACCTTTGCAGCGCCCATGCCTGCGTAGGATACAACAAGATTCACATGCGCTGACGGTGCCTTTTGCAGCGTTTCCAGATCATCGCCCATTGCCCAGTTGGAAACCACGGAAATTCCCCTTTGTTCAAGAGCCGTCCGGAGATGCTCCGCACTCCCGTTCACCGAGAAATCAAGCGGTGTCACGCCGAGCAGATTCACAGAAATATCGTCGGTTTTCGGCAGTTCCTCAGTCACAAACCGCTCCGCAATACCGGCAAGTGCCATGGAAGCGCCCTGCACATAGGTGTGCATGCCATTCGTCGCAAAGCCGAAGGAGGGAATGCCCGTCTTTCGCTCGACAACCGCCGCAATCGCCCGGAAATCCGTGCCGATCATCATTGGAATCGGCGTTCCTGCAATGGCAATGAACCTCGGATGAAGCTGCTGTGCCGCCGAAACAATGTCCCGGATGAGCTTGTCATCATCGCCCATAATGGCTTCCATCTCGGAGATACCGGAGAGGAACACAAGGCTGTCGTGGTCATACCAGCGGGGCTCGTCGTGGGTGTTATAGGTCGAGTTACAGCCGGAGGCATCGTGCATGACGGTCATGCCGCCAAGCTCAAAAAGTGCCGAATTCACGCCGGATACATCCGCTGTGTAGGTGGAAATAATCCTTGCTGTCTGTGTCATACGCAACCGCACCCCAATCCTTTGATCTGAATGAGCTTCCGGGTGTCCTTCTCCTCCAGAAAGGCCTCCTCCATGAGGGAGAGAAGCTTCCGGATGCCCGAAAATCCGTAGTATCCGCCGCATTCCACCATGTTGACGAAATAGGGAGATCCGGTGAAATAGGCGGCTTTCTGACCGATGGCAAGCGTTTTTTCACTCGTCTTACGGGGCAGCACACGCATCTTCACCTGCACTGTCGCATAGACCGGAAGCGCCGGATAATGCGCCTGAAGCCACGCAAAATCGTCCTTTTCTTCGCCGGAAAAGCTGTCGGCATAGAGCGCTGTCACGTTGAATCCGTGCGTCAGCAGGAGCTTTGCAAGGCTCAGCGGGCGCATGGTGGCGGTATAGTCGATGACGACCGGAGCGCTGCCGATGACGGTCTTCGCATGCCGGAGCGCATCCTCGCAGGCAGCAATTTCCTTCGACCAGTCCGGCGGGGTCACGCCGAGTGTAGCGGCAAATGTCCCAAGAACACGGGAAATTTCATCATAGTCATAGCTCAGCGGAAGATAGAGCAGCTTCTGGCCAAGACGAGCCTCCAGGGCTTCTCCGCCGGCTTTCCCCACTGGTTGATAGCAGATGTTAACAGAGGACGCTGCCATTTCCTGGTATTTCTCATAATCATGGCAATCATGAATTTCTGTAATAGAAAATCCGGCCTGTTCCGCAATGGCAAACAGCTCGCAGTTCTTGTCTGTGGGAAGATTATTGCCGATAATACTGATTCTTTGCGGGTCAAGCGGACGCTTTTTCAGCAGCGCATACAGCCCGCGCCGCATGAGCTGATCCGGCGTCAGACCGCTTTTGCGCATGATGGGGTTCATATAACAATCGGTAAAGTCGATATCCGGGAAGCGCTCCCGCAGACGGCTGTAGCACAGTGGCAGGTCGCAGCCGATGAAATGATGTATACAGCTTGTATACAGCAGGACGGCACGGGGTTTGTAGGGGAGCTTGTGCAGAATATCGGTCACGCCCTCGATGAGCAGATCCTCCATATCCCCCTCTAACACGTTGTTTTCACGGATCTCGATGGTCGAGAAGCGATCCAGTGCGTTCATCTCGGCAGCGGTCAGGACAACGCCCCGCAGGCAGCCTGCGGCACAGGCGAAGATTTCATGCGCCTGAGGCACGAGAAAGCCCGTATGGACGATGTTCCAGGTGCCTCTGGCGGAGCAGGAATACTCCAGCTCAGACCTGAAAGGCGCTGGAAACGGCGCATTTCCGATGGGGAGCATGGCGCCGGAGGTATCAGTCTCCCCGCCCATCCGCCTCAGCATGGCAGCTCCTTTCCGCAGGCAGCAAGCACCTGCCGGGCGAGGGTGCGGTATTCTGCGGCCATCTCAGAATCCGGGAAGGCTTCGAGGACGGTTTTGCCCAGTTCTTCGGCATCCTGCACTGTCTCACTGCGGGAGAGGGTGCCGATAATCCGGCTGCCGATGTCGTTGCAGAGCTCTGCGACCTTCTCATCCTCCCGACGGACATCCCGGCGGTTGAGGATGATGCCGCCGAGCTGCGCATAGCCTCTGTCCTTGAAATTCTGCACGGCCATTGCAATGTTGGCTGCGGCATAAATTGCCATATTCTCGCCCGAAGTCACGATGAACACCTGGTCGGCATAGCCGTCACGCATCGGGCTTGAAAATCCGCCGCAGACCACATCGCCAAGTACATCATAGATGACCACATCCGGCTGGTACTTGTCATAAACGCCCTTGCTTGCGAGCTTTTCGAGGGCTGTAATGATGCCCCGTCCAGCGCAGCCCATGCCCGGTGTGGGGCCGCCTGCCTCCACGCAGACCACCCCGCCAAAGCCCGGACAGACCATATCCTCAATCGTGAAATCGTCCTTTTTCTGACGGACGAGATCAAGCACGGTCGTGAGCTTCACGCCCGGATGGAGCGCTGCGGTCGAATCTGCCTTCGGGTCGCATCCGATCTGCATGACCTTCAGACCCATCTCTGTCATGGCAGCGGCCATATTGGAAATCGTGGTCGATTTTCCGATGCCGCCTTTGCCGTAAATTGCGATTTTAAGCATAATTATCTCCTTAGCGATGGATTTTTGCGTCCGTTCCGGACGCTCAGGGTGGCTGCTCGCCCCCCCTTAAGCCGGCTGAAAGCCGACCGCATAGGTCGCCTTGACGCTGCATCCGGGAAGACGGGCGAGCCTTTCGGTCAGGGCGACAATTTCAGACTGCGGCGCATCGAGCGTGATATTGATGATATGCACGCCGGCGCTCCGGTAGGGCAGCCCCATCCGGCCGATCAGATACCGGCTGTAGGTATGCAGGATTTCGTTGACCTGCATCGCCTGTGCATCGTCCGGAAGGATCACCGAAACAGTCGCAATCCGGTTCGCATCCGG
>JAFXOO010000217.1 GCA_017528675.1 Oscillospiraceae bacterium
CGGAAACCCCCTTGACAATGTAGCCGAACTCCTCACGCATCTTCTTCGGCAGATCAAGGCCGAACTGTGTCTCAAGCAGATAACCGATGCCGCCCTTGCCGGACTGGGAATTGATGCGGATGACATCCGCCTCATAGACTCTGCCCACATCGGTCGGATCAATGGGCAGATAAGGCACTGTCCAGTGCTCCGGATTCTTCTCCTCACGCCACTTCATGCCCTTGGCAATGGCATCCTGATGCGAGCCGGAGAACGCTGCAAACACAAGCTTGCCGCTATAGGGCTGGCGGTCATAGACCTGCATTCTGGTCACACGCTCATAGAGCTCTGTGAGCTCCGGCAGATTGGAGAAATCCAGCTCCGGATCCACGCCCTGAGAGAACATATTCAGTGCCAGCGTTACAATATCCACATTACCGGTGCGCTCGCCGTTGCCAAAAAGCGTTCCCTCGATGCGGTCGCCACCTGCGAGCAGGCCCATCTCACTGTCTGCAATTGCGCAGCCTCTGTCGTTGTGCGGATGCAGCGAAACAATGACATTCTCACGATTATGCAGATGATCACACATATACTCAATCTGGTTCGCATAAACATGCGGCATGGAGTGTGAAACCGTTACAGGCAGGTTAATGATGACCTTATCCTCAGCAGTCGGCTGCCAGATATCGAGCACAGCATTGCAGATCTCGGCTGCAAATTCCGGCTCGGTGCCGGTGAAGCTTTCGGGAGAATACTCAAAATGGAAATTGCCCGGTGTCTTCTCACGGTACTCCTTGCAGAGCTTGGCACCAAAGACAGCAATATCAATGATCTCCTCTTTCGAGCGGCGGAATACCTGCTCACGCTGTGCGAGAGAGGTGGAATTATAGAGATGCACGATGGCATTCTTACAGCCCTTGAGTGCCTCATAGGTCTTGGCAATGATATGTTCACGGGACTGGGTGAGCACCTGGATGGTCACGTCATCCGGAATGAGATTCTGCTCGATCAGTGCACGGCAGAATTCATACTCCGTCTCAGAAGCAGCCGGGAAGCCGACTTCAATCTCCTTGAAGCCAATTTTTACAAGCAGCTTGAAGAATTCGAGTTTCTCCTCAAGGCTCATCGGAATAATCAACGCCTGGTTTCCGTCTCTCAGATCCACGCTGCACCAGATGGGAGCCTTGTCGATATAAGACTTCTTTGTCCAGCGCATCGGGGGATTTTCGACATCAAAATACTGTCTGGTATACTTCTGATACTTTTGCATAACAACAACCGCCTTTCCAATGATAACAGGATTTTCGGCATAAAAAAACTCTTTCATGCCGATCGACACAAAAGAGACGAGACGGAAGTCCCGTGGTACCACTCTTTTTGACGCAGAAGCGCCCACTCATGCCAGCCTGTGCTTCGCACAGATTGACCGTCTCTGTAACGGGAGGACCCGGGAACGCCTACTGAAAGCCTGTTCAGCGCACCTGCTCAGGGAGGAGCTATTTCACAGACCTGACACTGCCTCACACCAACCGGCAGCTCTCTGAAATCAGATGATGTGCTTTTTTTCCCTTCACCGCATTTTGAATATAATTATAGTATACTATATTTCTCCGTATTTGTCAAGTGCTTTTTCTATTTTTTTGGTAAAAACCGGTTTCGGCACATGGCTGCGCAGATTCCTGCTGTTATTCCGGCAGTTCAAAGCAAAAAATTCATAAAATAACAGGATAATTCACTTGACATTCTGACTATCATGCACTATAATGAGAATAGAAAAGAGGTGTGTTCCCATGACCAACGCACGAAAAGCTGAGATCGCCCGTCTGATTGAAAGCGGCGACTGGATTCATGTTGCCGGAAGCCGCAAGACCATCAAGGAGCATGAATACTACCCGATAGTTGCTGATCTGCTTGACCTCAACGAAGTACAGGCACTCAAGGATTTCCGTCATCACATTGTCACGAACAGGCTTCAGCATTCGCTGAACGTTTCCTATTATAATTATCGACTGTGCAGGCTGCTGCGGCTTGATGCGGAATCTGCTGCCAGGGCAGGACTCCTGCATGATCTCTATGACTACGACACCAAGCGCTATACCAGCGGCGTACACGGCCTGCGGCACAGCGCCTATCATCCGATGGTAGCACTTGAACGTGCTGAATCCATCGTGCCGATCAATGACCGTGAGCGGGATATGATCGTCAAGCACATGTGGCCGGTCACGCCCGCACGGCCGAAATATGCCGAAACCTATGTACTGACCTTCGTGGACAAATACTGCGCCGTGATCGAATTTCTTCTCCCGCAGCCCAGACGTCTGCATTCCTGGATCAAGAAGCGCCGCAGTGAGCGAAAGGAAAAGCGCCGTGAAAAGGCCATGATGCGGTCGCTCAACATATCATAAAAAAGCAAGAGGAGCCGGGGTTACCGGCTCCTCAGCTTGTCGATAAAGTCCTTTTTCTAGTGCTGGCGCACCGGTGAGCGCCCCCACCCCAACCCCTCCCCCATTGGGGGAGGGGCTATATTGCGGGGCCTTCGGCC
>JAFXOO010000218.1 GCA_017528675.1 Oscillospiraceae bacterium
AAATGAACCGCCGTCCCCAAGCTCCTCGTACCGTTTCCAGTAGTCAAGCTGCGGCAGCGTCTCCCGCAGATAGGCCCGTGCCTCGTCCTCGGAAATCCCATCCATCGGCATATGCCGGATGCAGACCTCGATCAGGTCATCCATGTCGCTGTAGGTGTAGGTTCCGTCTGCATAGCACCATTTGCAGTACTGCCTGTTGGGACTGCCGTCCTTTTCCCGGCTGATGAGCTCCGGCTCCAGAGGCATGCCGCAGCACTGACAGACCGGCTTTCTCGGTGAACCGAGCAGCGTGTCAATCGACACATCCAGCAGCTCAGACAGGAGCTTGAGTGTCTCGGTATTCGGTACGGTCTCGCCGTTTTCCCAGCGGGAGACTGCCTGACGGGTTACAAAGACCTTTTCCGCCAGCGCATCCTGGGACAGACCCTTCCGGGTGCGCAGCTCGTAGAGTATATCTTTCGTTTCCATGATAGCATCCCTCCTTGTGTACCATTATACCATGCAGGGAAGCTCCGGTCAAGCAACTTGCTGTTGCCCCTATCCTGCTATAAATGCGGCAGCCTGCTTCTGATAGCGGACGTCTACCATGAGATCGACCAGCGTACCCTCCGGCGTGAATTCCTCCGAAAAGACCTTGCCCTCCTCCCGCAGACGTTGCAGGAAGCTGCCTTCACTGTAGGGAATGCAGAGCCGCATCCGGCGGGCAGTCTCCGGCAGACTCCGGACAATCGCCTGCAACAGCGCCTCCAGACCGTTGCCGTGCCGGGCGCTGATCCAGACGTTTTCGAGATCGCTGTGCTGCGGGATATCCACAAGATCTGCCTTGTTAAAGACATGAATCTGCGGGATTTCGGCGCACCCAAGGTCGTTGAGGAGCTCCTGTGTGATCTGCATACGTTCCTGCACATCCGCCTCGGAGGCATCGAGCACATGCAGAATCAGGTCGGCCTGCGCTGTTTCCTCCAGCGTGGAGCGGAAGGCTTCGACCAGGTGATGCGGAAGCCGCCGGATCAGGCCGACTGTGTCTGAGAGCAGTACTGTGCGGCCATCCGGGAGCTCAAGTGCTCTTGCAGTGACATCAAGCGTGGCAAAGAGCTTGTTCTCCGCCAGCACACCGGCATCAGTGAGCATGTTGAACAAGGTCGATTTCCCGGCATTTGTGTAGCCGACAATGGCAACAGTCAGAATTCCGTCTTTTTTGCGCCGGGAGCCGATGAACTTCCGGTGGCGCTCCATTTCCCGCAGCGCATGCTCCAGCGAGGTGATGCGGCTGCGGATGTGCCGCCGGTCGGTTTCGAGCTTGGTCTCGCCGGGGCCTCGTGTACCGATGCCGCCGCCAAGCCGTGACAGCGCCGTGCCCATGCCCGTGAGGCGTGTCAGGCGGTACTTGTACTGCGCCAGCTCCACCTGCACCTTGCCCTCGGCAGTTCTTGCACGGCCTGCGAAAATATCGAGGATGAGCATGGTGCGGTCGATGACCTTGCAGTCGGTGGCGTCGGAGATATTGCGCATCTGCATACCGGTCAGCTCCGTGTCAAAGATGAGCAGATCGGCTTCAAGAAGCGCAGCCTGTTCCCGGATCTCGGTCAGCTTCCCGGCGCCGATGCAGGTTGCCGCCTCCGGAGCCGGGCGGTTCTGTATCACGGTCAGTACGACTTCACAGCCTGCTGTATCCGCCAGCGCACGCAGCTCATCCATCGAGACGGCAGCGTCATAGTCTCCGGTATCCAGCCCCACCAGAATGGCTCTGGCGGGGGCTTCATTTTGTCTGATTTCGTGCATAAATCCTCCTGAAACTGCGTATGTTCACCGGATGACCAGATTCCGGCAGATTTCCGGATCCGTCACCGGGTAGAGCCGCTCCCTGGGCAATTCGCTCCGGTCAAGGGTGCCCGCCCGGCGCTTTGCATCCCACTTTTTCACAAGCGGTGTCATGTCCTCAATGCGGACGATGCCGCCGAGCATCTGCGTCACGGCTGTGTCACGGACGCCCATCTGGATGGCACGCCTGCCGAGCGGGGAGCCGTCCGGCCTGCGGTCGGGATCCCACTGCACCCGCACGGGCGATGTATCGAGCTTCTGCCGCCATGCAGCGCCGTCCATGCCATCTGCCGGATGCGTCAGCACCGCCTGCCGCAGCAGCTCATCAAAGACCTCCCGCCGGATGTCCAGCGCCAGCGTCATTTCCTGATCCTTCTTGCTGCACCAGCCGCAGCGGTACATCATCCAGAGAAAGGACGGCTTGATCCATGTCATACGGCTGAGGCTGAAATGCGTCCCGAAGGTCTGAAGCCGCAGCGCTTCCTGCGCAATGACGGGATTGTAGGCCTGATAGACCCGGATGGTCCGGTTGTCATATTGTGCGTAGATTTCGTTTCCTGTTTCCATATAGTGCCTCTATTCCATGTCAAGTCCCTTGTGCTTCGGGTGTCGCTTGTAGGCCTTCGGATTCGCCTCAAGGCGTGCAGCGGGATTGACGGTTCCCCATGTGCCGCGCCTTTTCTGGTCAAGCGCACGCCTGGCCTTTTTGCTCAGCTTGTCGTAGGGGATAAATTTATCCATAATACTACCTCCTGTTGGCGGGGCTATTTCAATGTCAGATGCTCGCCGTCCCTGGAGATGACCACCTCCGGGAAGATCGTGCCGAGTGCTTCGGCGTAGTCCTCCGGTGATTTCTCCGCAGGGCTGTAATGTGTCAGCCAGAGGCGCTTTGCCTTTGCCCTGACAGCCAGGCGGCAGGCATCCTGCATGAGCATATGCCCCTTTTCGTTCATGCTGTCCTTTTTGCTCTCATCGCCCCACATGCCTTCACAGACAAAGAGGTCAGAGTTCCCGGCAAATTCAGCAATTGCCGGGATGGGCAGCGTATCGGTTGTATAGGTGATGCGCAGCGGTTCCCGTGGCGGGCCGGTGACCTGTGATGCCCTGATGAAGCGGCCGTCGGGCAGCCAGACATCCTCACCGGCGTGGAGTGTGCGGTAAAACTGTACCGGCACATTGAGCGCTTTTGCCTGTTCCGGCAGAAATTCGGGCTTTTTCCCAAGCTCAATCTGATAGCCGAGGCATGGTGCCCGGTGCTGCAACGGGAGAGTCCTGACGCATAGCAGCGGATCAATCTCAGGGAAGGGGAAGGTCTGCGGCTTTTTTTCGTTGATCGGAATGATCTGTACATCATATGGCAGTCCGCCTGCCACGAACAGCAGGTGTCTGATCGTCATGACGGCGCTCACGCCGCAGTAGACCGGCAGACACTTTTCCCGGCCGGTGTTGCCGAGCGACAACAGCAGTCCGGGCAGACCGGTCACATGATCCGCATGCAGATGGGTGATGAAAATTGCCTCAATCCGGCTGAGCTTCAGCCCATGCTGGGCAAAGGCAACCTGCGTCCCCTCACCGCAGTCGATGAGGAGCGCCTTGCCGTCGTGCTCAAAATATAAGCTCGTGAGATAGCGGTTTTTCAGCGGCAGCATGCCTCCGGTGCCTAATAATGTGATTTCGGGCATGGTAAGCCCCTCCTTATTGTTGAAATCTGGTGCTCCTGGTATCGAAGCGCTTGTGCAGTATGGCTGGGGGCTACTTGCGCATCCACGGGGCGTCCTCTCCGCCTGCCTTGAAATTATAGACCGGACGGATTACTTCGAGGATTTCGGCAGTATCAGCGATATTGCGCATGATTTCTTCCATCGGCTTATAGACCATCGGACACTCGTCGAGGGTATCCCGGCTGACGGAGGTCGTGTAGATGCCCTCCATCTGCGCACGGTACTCGTCCATGGAGCACTGCTGCTTTGCCTGGGAACGGGACAGGATCCGGCCGGCGCCGTGCGGTGCAGAGCAGTTCCAGTCCGGATTTCCCTTGCCCTTGCAGATCAGGCTGCCGTCACGCATATTCATCGGAATCAGCAGGATCTCGCCCGCCTGCGCCGAAACAGCGCCTTTCCGGAGGATGCCGTGTTCGATGTCAATGTAGTTGTGGATGGTGGTGAACTGTTCCTCTACATGCCACTTCATGCCCTTGACGATGACATCGGTCATTGCCTGGCGGTTGATGCGGGCGAATTCCTGCACCAGCGCCATATCGTGGAGATACTGCTCAAACAGCTCACCCTCGCAGTATGCCAGCTCATAGGGAACAGCCGTGCGCTTGGTGGCCTTGAGCTTCGTCAGCTCCTTCTGAATCTGCTTTTCCTTGCCCTCTGCCTTGAGCTGGGCGATGAGGGCAGCCTGGGAAACGAGGTCGGAGCCGTTCAGCCGGCGGTATGCCTCGTTCTGGTACCAGTTTGCGACTTCGACACCGAGGTGCCGGGAGCCGGAGTGGATGACCAGACACAGCGAACCGTCCTCACGCCGGTCGAGTTCGATGAAGTGATTGCCGCCGCCAAGGGTGCCGATGCTCGCAAGAGCACGCTCCTCCTTGATGTGGCGGCAGCAATAGAGTCTGGTCAGGTCGATCTGTTCTGTGTAGCGGTGGGGCTTTTTCCGAACCGCAAAGCCTGCGGGAACCTCGCTGCGGATGAGCTTGTCGAGCTGCTGCGGCTCGAAACGGGTCTCCCGGATCATGGTTGTTTCCATACCGCAGCCGATATCCACGCCCACAAGATTGGGCACAGCCTTATCGGTGACGGTCATGGTGGTGCCCACGGTACAGCCCTTTCCGGCGTGTACATCGGGCATGATGCAGATCTGTGCACCGGCGGCGAAGGGCTGGTTGCAGAGCTGCTGGATCTGTCCGACAGCGGCACTGTCTGCGTTGTCTGTGAAGATGACGGCGCTGGTATAGGCGCCCTGGATAGTGAACATAATGCCTCCTGTTCTGCCGCCCCTCCGGATACAAAAAGGGCGCTCCTGTGCGATCACAGAAGCGCCCGTCGGGTGCATTACAGCCATAAAAAGCCTATGCTTCCGCCTCCGGAGTGCAGACGGCTGTCTTGTGATCTGTGACAGAATGATTGAATTGTAGCTTTATGAATCTGATCTGATGTTGACTGAACATGCAGGTGCCTCCTTTCGTAAAATTCATGGATATGCCCATTGGAACTGCGGGACGGTATTATTATAGCACAAGCTTCCGGTTCTGTCAAGGGGGATTTCAAAAAAATTACCCCTCGAAACCGGTGGATGTGAGCATCAGGGAGCGCATGACGGCTGCAAACTCCTCCTTGTGCTGTGCATAGGTGTCGGTGTTGGACTTGCAGGTGATGATAAACATGCTCTTGCCATCGGTCGCATAGCCGATCAGCGCC
>JAFXOO010000219.1 GCA_017528675.1 Oscillospiraceae bacterium
GACTGGCGCACTGATTCCGCTGATAGCCGCGCCAAGCTTTGCAAATACGGCTTTACAGCTTGCAATGATCTGCGGCATTTTGGAAATGAGCTGCATCAGTTTGCCGACTGTGGAGATCGTTTTGCCGATGCCGACAAGCAGCGGTCCGAGTGCCGCCGCTACCAGTGCGATTTTCAAAATGTTCTCTTTTGTTGCCGGGGAAAGCGCATTCAGCTTATCCACAAACGCCTGAATCTTGCTGACAATTGCACGGATGGTCGGCATAAGCAGATCACCAAAAGAAATGGCAAGCTCCTGTAGCTGCGACTTCAAAATGGTAAGCTGACCGCTGAGATTGTCCTGCATGGTCTCCGCCATATTCTGCGCAGTACCCTCGCAGCCGCAGATCGCATCAGTCAGCTTGTTGTAGTCCTCCTCAGTCGCATTGATGATCGCCATCATTCCGGAGAGGTTCTGCTTGCCGAAAATGATCGCCGCATTTTTGAGCTGTTCTGCCTGCGTTAGACCTTCCTCCGTCGATTCCAGCTCTGCGATAATATCATCATATTCACGCAGATTGCCTTCGCTGTCCACGAGGTCAACATTGACCGCACCAAGGTTTGCACGCAGAATGTTCATGATCTCGCCGAGCGATTTCATGTTGCCGTACTCGTCCACAAAAGCGGACTGTCCGGTGCTGACGGTTTCAATTGTACCCTGCTGCGCTTTGGTCAGTTCCTCCTGCGCAGCGGTCAGGGCATTTTCGACCTTTTGCAGACTCAGCATCTTGGTCTGTGCCTGTGAGGACTCTGCGCCATATTTCGTCACCGCATCGTTGTATGCGATCTGCGCCTTCTGCACGTCGATAGTCTTGCTCTCGACCTTCGCCATTGCCTTATCGACCTTTGCCTGATCGATCGTATTCACCGTTTCCGTTGTGATAAGGCCGAGGTTTTCCATTGCCGCCGCCTGTTTATCAGTCGGCTTGACGAGGTTTACCAGTGCATTTTTCAAGCTGTTGCCAGCCTGAGAGCCCTTGATACCACTGTTTGCCATGAGGCCCAGTGCAATAGACAGATCTTCCGCAGAAGCACCCATCGCACCCGCCACAGGGGCGACAAACTTGAACGATTCGCCCATAAGCGACACATTGGTATTTGCGTTTGAGCTTGCTGCTGCCAGAATATCTGCGAAATGTGCCGAATCCTCTGCACTCATGCCGAGCGCCGTCAAAGCGTCCGTGACGATATCCGATGTGGTCGCCAAGTCCTCGCCAGATGCGGCTGCAAGGTTCATGATACCCTCGACACCGTTCAGCATATCCTCGGTTTTCCAGCCTGCCATTGCCATGTAGTTCATAGCGTCGGCGGCTTCTGATGCGGAGAATTTCGTCTGACTGCCCATCTCACGAGCTTTTGCACGAAGCTCCTCCAGATCCTCACCAGTAGCGCCGGATACGGCGGAGACCTTGCTCATGGAGGCATCAAAATCTGCCGTGGTCTTGACCGCAGCAGTACCCAGTCCGAGAATCGGGGCGGTCACATATTTAGTCAGGTTGGTGCCGACACCTGCGATCTTGTCGCCGACCTTTTCCATTGTCTCGCCGGCTTCACCGATCTTCACAAGTGCCGTGCGGGAGTTGTCCGCCTCACGCTGCAGGTTCTGAAGCTCCTGTTCCGTCTCGATAATTTCACGCTGCAGGGAATCGTACTGCTCCGGCGAGACCGGATGCCCAAATTCATCAGACACATCCTTTGCCTGCTGTCTCAGACCGGAGAGTTCATCTGTCGTTTCCTTGATCTCACGCTGCAATGCATCATATTTCTCCTGCGAGATCTCGCCCTTCGCAAGCTGCTCATCGGCAGTTTTTGCCTGTTCTTTCAGATCAGCGAGTTTAGTCTCCGTTTCGGTGATCTTCTGCTTCAGCGGATCATATTTCGCCTTCCACGCATCATAGTTATCCTTGGTTTTGGCGGCTTCCTCGCTGGCTTTTTTCAGAGCATCCAGTCGGGTAGATGTGCCTTTGACGGCTTCACCGAGGAGCTTTTGTTTCTGAGTAAGCAGCTCTGTATTGGTCGGATCGAGCTTCAGGAGCTTTTCCACGTCTTTGAGCTGTGACTGTGTGTTTTTGATGTTCTTATCAACGGATTGCAGGGAC
>JAFXOO010000220.1 GCA_017528675.1 Oscillospiraceae bacterium
ACAAAGAAACGATCCATGAGGGGGAAGATCATGAAAAAGAAACCATTGATCGGTATTGTGACCTCTATTCTGTCGCGAAATCATATCCGGAGCATTGTGCGGGGCGCTCTCGCCCAGGTAAGGGAGGCGGGCTGTGACTGCATCGTGCTTGCGCCATTGTGTCATTTTACGCAGTGTGAGCCTGAACACGCCGATGCGGAGCGCAGCATCTACCAAATGATCCTTTCAGATGCCTTTGACGGCTTTCTGTATGTCAAGGACGATGCAACGATGGGCAGCGAGGTGATCGAGGATGTGGAGGAGCTTCTGCTCCGTTCCCATAAATATGTCATGACAGTGGACGAACGTGAACACCCGATATTTGACAGCACGCAGTACGATGACTATGATGATTTTAGCAAGGTCGTCCGGCACTTGATAGAAGTCCACGGTTACAAAAAAATTTATTGCCTGACAGGTCCGCAGGTACTATTTCAGGCACAGACTCGTCTCAAGGCGTATCAGGATCAGATGACAGAGCATGGATTATATTTTGATGAAAGCTACTACTGCTATGGCACATTCTGGGTGGATTCTGCAATCGCCTACGCACAGAAGATCATCTCAGGAGCACTTTCCAGACCGGAAGCAATCGTCTGCGGCAATGATGCAACTGCAATGGCACTCATCAAAACACTGATGAACGCAGGGATTCGTGTTCCGGAGGATATTGCTGTCACGGGATATGACGGATATCCCTTCGCCGCCAATGTAGATGTCACGCTGACGACCTATAATCGCAATCATTATCAGCTCGGTGCAGACGCAATGCGCCGGCTGTACCGTAATCTGACCGGAACACTGTGCAGTCAGGTACACCGTCCAGAAAGCGGGTTCATCATTGGCAGCTCGTGCGGATGCAGTACCGTTCCGACAAAGCAGACTATACAAGGGCAAAATGAAACAGTACCAAAAATGTTGGAAGAGGACATATTCTGTGATGATCTGCCATTCAATCTGGCAAAAGCACAGAATGTATCAGACCTTTTGCAAAGAGCCTTATTTCATGCAAGAAAATTGTATCAGGTGCAGTCTTTGCGTATTTATCTGCATGAGCAGGATGGTTATCTCCGCTGTGCGGCATCACAGGGAGATGATTCAAATGCAGAATTTACCTTTTCTGAAAAAGATGCTGCCGGATTTTTGCAAAACAACGATGCATCCGAAATCATATTTTTGTCACCGCTTCATTTTCAGAAACGTGATTTTGGTATGATTGCACTGACATTTGAAGTGCCTGAACAGATTTACGACCATTATTATCTCCTTTTTGTCACACAGACAGAGCTTGCTCTGGACAGGCTGACGGCACAGGAAAGCCGCATAAAAGAAAACAGCATCCGTACACAGCATCGTGAAGAAATTCGGAATCATCTGACATATCTGAGGGAATCCATCAGAAAAGAGCCGGGAAAGCCGTGGAAAGTGGAGCAGATGTGCAGGATCGCCGGTATGGGAAAGAGTACGCTGCAAAAGCAGTATAAATCCTGTTTCGGGAAAAGTATTTTTGAAGAGTTGATACAATTTCGTGTGGAGCTTGCAAAGCATCTGCTGAAGGATACAGCTCTTTCATTGGGCAAAATTTCGGAGAAGTGCGGATATTCCTCGGAAAGCTATTTTATGAAGCAATTTAAGAGTATTACCGGAACCACACCGAGTGCCTTCAGAAAAAAGAGTCAATGAGTAAAAAGTGAAGAAAAGTGGTGAGATGATAATAAAAGATAAAAATCGAATCGGCTTGTGAGAAAAATCAGGGCTATGCCTTCCGCAGACAATTACGGAGGACATAGCCCTTTTCTTATGCTATGATACTATTTATTCAGAATCTCCTGCATCATATTAGCCCCGTCCTTGAAACCGACCTTGTAGGCAGCTCTCATTTCAGCGGCAGCAGTATCGCTCACGCAGTCAAGTATTTGGTGGAACACGTCAATCTGCTCCTCGTTCAGTGAATTTTCAAACGGTATGCAGAGTTTATTGAACTCATCGGAGAACTCCGCAGAGTGAATATCGCCCTGTCTGTAATTGTACATCGCATCAATCATTTGTATTCGTCCTTTCGGTTTTATTGCTGTAAAACCAACCGTCCAAACATTACCAAATTTTCGTTGTTAAGGTGTTGCTTACGGCACACCTCTGAGCAATTC
>JAFXOO010000221.1 GCA_017528675.1 Oscillospiraceae bacterium
GCCTGGACCTGAAGTGGCTGAAAGAACATCCGGAGATGCTGTTCCCGAAAGAATCATCTGTAGTCTACAAGTGGTACCGGGCTGTTCAGCCGAGCGGCATCCGGGAATACTTCAAACAGATGAGCCTGGACATGATGATTGTCGGACACCGGAAGGCAGACGGCAATTATACCGGGAAAGACGGAATCAGTACCAATCACGAGGGTGTCACACGGTACGCTCCGATGGCTGATTGGTCGCATGAGCTGATTCTGGCCACAATCGCTTATTACAACCTTCCTCTTCCTCCAATTTCCGGCTGGACGAACGGATACCGGAACGGCACCCACGCATGGCCATGCAGGCTGAATATCGGCAGTCTGAACGAAGGATATCAGGAAGTCTATGATATTGATCCTTCGATTGTCGAAGAAGCTGCTTGCGTGCTGGACAGCGCCAGAACCTTCCTTGAGGAGGTGGGCGCATGAAAGTGACCGTAAAAAAGCTTGCAGACCTGCACCCACCGAAACGGAATGTCCGGATGCACACAGACCGTCAGCTGAAGGAGTTCAAACGGTCCATTGAGCAGTTCGGGCAGATCAGGCCGATGGTTGTGGACGAAGAAGGCACAATCCTCGCCGGAAACGGTCTGTATGAAGCGCTGGTGGCCATGGGACGGACGGAAGTTGACTGCTATGTCAAGAAGGGCATGAGCGAGAACGAAAAGAAGAAGCTCATGCTGGCCGACAACAAGATCTTCTCCCTTGGTGTGGATGATCTCCATGCATTCGATGAGATCCTGAAGGAACTCGGAGAAGACATCGACATCCCAGGATATGAGGAAGAGCTGCTGAAGACGCTGACTGCCAACCAGTCTGCGGTGGATGATATGTTGAACGAATACGGCACACTGAGCGACGAATTCGTGTCGAACATCCAAAGCAAAGCGGAAACGGCCCGTCCTGAGCCTGAGCAAGCCAGGAACAGCCCTACTGCTTCTGGACCTACTCCCGTTAATCCGGAAGCCGAACCGCCCAAAATCGGCACTCCAGCGCCGCAAATGCGGTACATTATTTGCCCTGCCTGCGGGGAGCGTATCATGATTGGAAGTGGTGCGCAGTGATCCGGACAAAAGAAGGCACCATGAATGTGGTGGAAGCGGCTATCAGCAGGGTACAGAACGCCTTCAACAACGGCGTGAGAGTCTATCTTTCCTTCTCAGCCGGGAAAGACAGCCTGTGCATGTCCTACATCGTGTACAGCCTGATTCGGCAGGGAAAGATCAATCCAGAGCAACTGACGGTCATCTTTATTGACGAAGAAGCGCTTTATCCGTCAATGGAACAGATGGCAATCAGATGGTATAAACGGTTCAAAGAGGTTGGCGCCGAGTTCAGATGGTATTGCCTCCCGTTCAAACAGGTCTCGATTCTTCGGCATCTGCAGAACGAGGAGAGCTGGATTACCTGGGAGCCCGGCAAGGAAAACGACTGGGTTCGGCAACCTCCGCCCTGGGCGATTACATCAGATCCGGCACTCCACTATCCCGGCGAGATGAACTATCAGACATTCTGCAAGGTTGCTCTGCATGACGGTATCCACATGGTCGGCGTCAGGGCGATGGAATCCATCCAGAGGATGAAGTACATCGCACGGTCGAAGATGGACGGAACCGCCGGCGGAATGTACAAGGTGTATCCGATCTACGACTGGAAGGATACAGACGTATGGCTCTTCATCAAAGAGCACAACCTTGATTTCCCGGAATCATACATGGATCTGTACGCCGTTGGCCAGAATCGTGGCAATCTCCGGATGTGCAATTACTTTGCCGCCGAGAGCATTGCAGGTCTCCGGCAGATCGCCGAGATTGATCCTCAGCTGTGGGACAAGATCGAACGCCGGGAACCAAACGCCTATCTCACGCTCCTGTACTGGGACAGTGAGATGTTCAAACGCTCTACCAGAAAGCGTGCCAGGCTCGAAAAGGAGCTGGACAAGAAGGATTACAAAGCACTCCTGAAGGATATGCTCTTCAGAGACTTTGACATTACCTTCACCACTCACGCCCGAAGGAGAGTAGCAGAGCAGTACAAGCGGATGTACATCAAGATGGACGGCTACCTGAAACCGAAACATTACAAAGATATGTATGAGTGTCTGGTAGCCGGTGATCCGAAGCTGAGAAGCATTCGTGCCATCTGGACCAATATCGGCACCAGCCTGAGCGATCAGGCGAGGGCGGAGGTTAAATCCCGAAAGGGGGCCGCTTCTCATGCCTGATATGGATGTATTCGCACCGCTGGCGTCTCTGCAGTGGGTTGATCGTGATAAGCTGAAGGCCAACGATTACAACCCGAACAAAGTCAGCGAGGAAAACCTGAAGCTGCTGGTGCAGTCGATCATGACCAACGGTTGGACACTGCCGATTGTGTGCCGTCCAGACCTGACAATTATTGACGGGTTTCACAGGTGGACCGTTGCCGGGCGTGAACCGCTGAGAACTATGCTGAAAGGCAAGGTGCCGGTGGTAATCGTGGACCATCACGGGAACGACACCGCAGACGTGTACGGCACAATCACTCACAACAGGGCGAGAGGCGTACACCTGCTCGAGCCAATGAAAGCCATTGTGAAGAAGCTTCTGGCCGAAGGCAAGAGCGTGAAGGACATCGGCAAGGAACTCGGGATGAAGCCCGAAGAGGTATTCAGACTCTCTGATTTCTCCCGTGAAGACTTCCTTGAGATGATGACGAAGAATGCCACAGGGTATTCAAAAGCGAAGATCTACTCCGATGTCTGAGCATGGAGAACACCTATGGCCAGTAGCTGAAGGTCGACCTACACCCTTAGGGTACAGCTCCGAATTTTCCCGAATATACTATGCTATTCCGTCCAGCAGAATCTGAAAAGCGAAGCTGATTAGCCAGGACGGATGAGACGCCCGGTCTGCGGAGGCGGTGTATATAGGCCATGTTACGGGCCAGAAATCTACCC
>JAFXOO010000020.1 GCA_017528675.1 Oscillospiraceae bacterium
ATTTTAGGATTCTTCGGCGGAAGAAAGATCGTCCGGGAAATCCGAAAGCAAAAGCTGATGCGGGAAAATGTCGTGCTGGAGATTATGGCACTGCATATCAAGGCACCTGTGCTTGAAGGCACGGAAAACGATGTGCTGGCAAGGGCAGTCGGTCACTTTCCGGATACCGGAGCTGTCGGCAGCGGCAATTACTGCATCGCCGGCCACAGCAGTGTGCTGGATAAGGAATATTTTGATAATCTGAAACATACTGAGGACGGAATGGAGATTGTCCTGTATAACAAGGAAAAGCAGCGCTTCTCGTATACCGTCACGGAGCGCTATGTGGTGAATCCGGATGAAATCTGGATATTGCAGGACTTCGGTGACGACCGTGTCACGCTCGTCACCTGTACGGATGACGGCTCGCAGCGGCATGTGGTTGTCGGAAAGCTGAATGCACAGGAGGTTTCGCAGAATGACGAAAATTGATCTCATCACCGGGCTGCTTGGCTCCGGGAAAACCACATTTCTGCGGTTGTATGCACAGCATTTGCTGGACAAAGGGGAGCGCATTGCCATTCTGGAGAATGATTTCGGCGCCGTAAATGTGGATATGGTAATGCTCCAGGATCTGAAAGGAGAGAACTGCCAGCTTGAGATGATTGCAGGTGGCTGTGATGCTGACTGCCACAGACGGCGCTTCAAAACACAGCTCATTTCGCTTGGTATGCAGCATGTGGACAGGGTGATTATGGAGCCGTCGGGTATATTTGACATGGATGAATTCTTTGATACGCTGCATGAATCGCCGCTCGACCGCTGGTTTGAAATCGGCAGTGTGCTGACGGTTGTGGATGCGCAGACGGAGGATGAGCTTCCGCCGCAGATGGCATATCTGTTCGCATCCGAGGCAGCGTGCGCCGGAATGCTGATTCTCAGCAAATGGCAGAATGCAGCGGAAAACGCTGCTGAGCGGGTTCTTGCACACCTGAACCGGGCACTTTCGGATATCCGGTGTGACCGGCAGTTCACAGCAGACCAGCTTCTCGTGAGGGATTGGGCGGCGCTGACGGATGCGGATTATGCACAGCTTACCAATGCGGGCTACCGGGGTTCGAGCTATATCAAGCGCTACCGCCCGGAGGACATTCAGAGCGGTGTGCATTATTTCCTGCATGTGCGGATTCCGGAGGAGCAGATCCGTCCGGTCATCCGGGAGATTCTGGAGGATGCGGGATGCGGCAGGATCTATCGCCTGAAGGGCTCGCTGCCTGTACCGGGCGGCTGGTATAAGATTAACGCAGCCAGGGGAAAGATTGAACTGGACAATGTTCCGGACGGACAGGCTGTGCTGATTGTGATTGGAGATGAGCTCGACCGTGCAGCCATTGACCGGCATCTTCAGGCTGTGAATACGGACCCGGAGTTTGTTTCGGTCTGAGCAGAAAGAGCAGAAAAGCAAGAGGAGCCGGTAACCCCGGCTCCTCAGTCTGTCAAAAAAGCTGTTATGCTGGGTTCGGGGCGG
>JAFXOO010000222.1 GCA_017528675.1 Oscillospiraceae bacterium
ACACAGTTGCGCATGTCGTTACCTCCGAGGATGTCCTCGGCATGCAGGAACAGACCGCCAGCGTGACCATCAAGGACGAAGTCATCCGCTATGCACGGGCCATTGCTGAGATGACCAGAAATGAAAAACGATTCGTCCTCGGCGTCAGTCCAAGAGCCGTTCTCTCGCTCGTGAAAGCATCACAGGCTAAGGCGTTTCTGGAGGGCAGGGATTTTGTGAAGCCGGATGATGTCAGGGCAACGGCGCCCTACGTCTTTTCCCACAGGCTGACGCTGACCTCTGAAGCCAGAATTGCCAGGGAGGACAAGGACGCTATCCTTCGGAAGCTCATCCGTGACACCAGGCTCCCGCTGTGATGCCATAGCCGTCACAAGCCTGGAAAAGGGGGGTATGTATGGCCAGGAACCGAATCATCTGGTTTTGTCTGTGGGTGCTGTCTGTCGTCGGCATCAGTCTCAGGGGCGGCGCTGTCACCTATGGCTTTTTCACGCTTCTGAGCCTTGTTCCGGTGCTTTCACTGCTCTATCTGCTGGCGGTCTATATGCTGTTCCATATCTACCAGGAACTGGAGCAGCGGTTTGTGTCGGTCAACGAGCCTGTCCGGTACAGGTTTGCGCTGGTCAATGAGTATCCGATGCAGTTCGTGAGCATCCGGGTTCGTTTTTTCTCGGAATTCTCCTCCATTACGGAACTTGATGATGGTACGGAATACGAGCTGAAACCCCATTCC
The DNA here is from genome assembly GCA_017528675.1 of Oscillospiraceae bacterium. GTDB lineage: Bacteria > Bacillota > Clostridia > Oscillospirales > Ruminococcaceae > UBA3855. The sequence continues at coordinate 731 of JAFXOO010000222.1, forward strand.
AGAATCGAGAAGGAAACAAGCCTGATCTGCAAGTACCGGGGAGAGTATGAAATCGGCATCCGGGAAATTGAAATCCAGGATTTCTTTCGCCTGTTCCGCTTCCGCTACCGGAATAAAGAGGGCATTCACGCCGTTGTCAGGCCGCAACTGATTGAGACCGAAAGCCTCGGCGCCGTTGTGCTGTCGGATGCTGTCAGAGCCTCTGAGCGCAGCAGAACCGAGCCTGATATCCTGAGCCGGGAATATGTCCCCGGCGATGATCCACGGCTGATCAACTGGAGCCAGTCCGCAAGAACAGGTACCCTGATGACACGGATTCTGACAGGCTCCGATCATCAGGAAATTGCTTTGCTTACAGATACCTTCCGCACCGGCACTGCGCTGGCGGACTTTCTGCCTGCTGAAAACAAGGTGCTCGAAACGGTGCTTGCCATCTCGTATTTTTTCAGCAGAAAGCAGATCTGTGCTGCCGAATACCACCTTTCACAGGCGCTCGAACGTCTCAGTGTGGAGAGCACCGGGACTTTTGAGGAATTCTATCAGGCTGTCTCGGAAATCCGTTTCAGCAGCCTGAACACCCACCGGCGCCTTTCGGAATCGGTCATGCAGCGGAAAGACCTGCTGGACAGTTCCATGCTCTTTCTGATACTGTCCGTATGGGATTCCGAAACCGAGGTTCTGGTAAAGACACTGGAGAGAAACGGGATGCCCGTTGTGATCTGCCTGATCGGGGGAGCGGAAGCCGCCGCCCCGGATCTGTCAGACCACCGGCACTGTGAACTGATCCGGATCTCACCGTTCCAGGATCTCAGGAAGGAGCTTGGCGCATGAATCTCCTGTATGACCTCATCACGATTCTGCCGTATTCGCTGCTTCTGCTGCTGTTCTGCGGCGGATATGCCGGCATACCGGAGGATGGCATCCTGCCCTATGTTCTCACTCTGCTGCTGCCCGCAGGACTGACGGTGCTGCGGCATATGAAGCCCCGGAACAGACTTCGCAGTATCGGGATTACGGCAGCGTTTCTTGCCGGTCTGCTCCTTGCTGCCGGGGAGGAAAACCGCCTGCTGCTCATTGAGACATATTTCTGGACGCTCTGGATAATGTGCTTTTCGGCGGCTGCGGTGCTTGCCGGTATCCTGACT
>JAFXOO010000223.1 GCA_017528675.1 Oscillospiraceae bacterium
GACAGAGGGCGAAAAGCTGCGGGCAGATGTGCTCGAACGCCTTGGCATCATCGAGAGCCGTGTTTCCGTTGTGGAGGCGGAGTCGCCAAAGCTGACCGAGAAATACCGGGAACGGCTGTATGCCCGTCTTTCCGAGCTGCTCGGCAGCACCACCATTGACGAGCAGCGCATCCTGACGGAGGCGGCCATCTTCTCCGAGAAGACCGCTGTGGACGAGGAGACCGTGCGCCTGCACAGCCATATCGGCCAGATGCGGGATATGCTCGCCGCAGAGGGCAGCGTGGGCAGGAAGCTCGATTTCCTGGTGCAGGAGATGAACCGGGAGGTCAACACCATTGGTTCCAAGGTGCAGGATGTCGCCATCACCGCCGTGGTTGTCGAGATGAAGTCCGAGATCGAGAAGATCCGTGAGCAGATTCAGAATATCGAATAAGGAGTGAGCCCGATGGAAAGAGGAAAGCTGATTGTCGTTTCCGCACCGTCCGGCTGCGGCAAGGGAACCATTCTGGCGGAGGTGCTCAGGGATCCGAAGTTCTACTTTTCCGTCTCCTGCACCACCCGTGCGCCAAGGCCGGGCGAAGTGGACGGCGTGAACTACAATTTTATCACGAAGGAGCGCTTTGAAGCACTCATCGCGGAGGGCGCCTTCCTGGAGCATGCGGAGTATGTGGGCAATTACTATGGCACACTGCTGGCGCCCATCGAGGAGAATCTTGCCAGAGGCAAGGATGTGCTGCTCGAAATCGAGGTTCGGGGTGCGGAGCAGATCCGTGCGCTCCGGCCGGATGCAAGCCTTGTCTTCATCGTGCCGCCGAGCCTTGAAGTCCTGCGGGAACGGCTCATGAACCGTGGCACGGAAGCAGCAGAGGTCATTGATAAGCGTGTTGCCCAGGCAGAACAGGAAATCTCCTGCCGTGAACGGTATGATTACTGCCTGGTCAATGATAAACCGGAGGATGCCGTCGCTGATTTCAAGGCGATCGTGCGTGCAATCGAACTGAAGGTGGAGAAGTAAGACGTTATGCAGAAAGGAAGTACTATCATGAGCAATTCGATGCTGAGACCGGCGATCACCCAGATGATCACCAAGAACGAGAGCTGCTATTCTCTGGTAATCGGTGTAGCAAAGCGTGCCAGGGAAATTGCAGACGAGCTGTACGAAAACGGCCAGGTGCTTGAGGAAAAGCCTGTCAAGACGGCAGTCGATGAGTTTGCAAGAGGCGAATACAAGATCGTGGAACCGGCACCCGAAGACGATAAGAACGTATTGAAGTAACCGTGGAGCCTGGTGCGTATATTGCCGCAGTTGCCGTCCATGCAGCGGCGTATCCGATGGACCGCCCCTACAGCTATATCGTGCCGCCGGCGCTGTACCGCAGGCAGCTTGAAGGATGCAGGGCAGTGGTGCCGTTCGGGAGAGGCAACCGTGGCAGGGCAGGTCTGATTCTGAGCGTATCACCCGCCGGAACAGAGGATATCAAGGGGCTCAAAAGCATCCTGTCCGTTGCGGATGATGTCCCGGTGCTGAATGAGGAGCAGATGCTGCTCATGAACTGGCTGCGGGAGAATACCTTTTGCAGCTATTACGATGCAATTCGCACGCTCCTGCCCTCTGCACTGCAACTTCAGGTGCAGGAGCACTATGAGCTGACCGAAGGCGGAAACACAGAGGCGCTGGGTGCTGAGGCACAGGCGCTTCTGGATTTTCTGCGGCATGCACGCTCCCGCAGGGAATTTGATGCGCTTCTTGATGCACAGGTGACGCCCGAAAAGGCGAAGGCATGCAGGGAGCTCCTCGAAGCCGGTGTTATTGCCCGCACAGCCGATGTCAGGGAACGTGTGAAAGCGAAAACCGTCCGCATGGTGCGCCTTGCGGCAGATGCGGAGGAGCTGACGCATTCCCTCACGGTCAAGCAGCAGCAGGCAGTCAATGCCCTTCAGGAATTCGGCACGCTTGCGGAAAAGGAGCTCTGCTATATCTGCGGCGTTTCGGCAAATGTGATTTCCAATCTCGCAAAGCGGGGCATCATCGCACGCTACGACGAGGAGACTGCGCCGGAGGAGATTCTCCCGCAGGAAGCCCCGCCCCCGCTCGTCCTTTCTGAGGAGCAGCAGGCGGTCTTTGACCGGGTGGCGCCGTATATCGAGCGGCGGGAGGCGAAATGCTTTCTGCTGCGGGGCGTGACCGGCAGCGGCAAGACCTCTGTGTTTGAAGCCCTCATCGAGCGGACACTTGCGCTCGGACGCTCTGTGCTGCTGCTCCTGCCGGAGATCGGTCTGACGCCGCAGACGGTACGCCGATTCAGGACAAAGTTCGGCAGCCGTGTGGCAGTCGTCCACAGCGGTCTGTCGCTCCGGGAGCGCAAGAGCTCCTACGAGCGTGCCAGAGACGGCAGCGCCGACCTCATCATCGGCACCAGAAGCGCCGTCTTTTCCCCGGTGCAGAACCTCGGCCTGGTGATTATGGACGAGGAGGGCGAGCGCTCCTACAAATCGGACGCAGCCCCCCGCTATGACACCATTCAGGTTGCCAGACAGCGCTGCAAATACCACGGCGCTGTGCTGCTCCCGGCATCTGCAACACCGACGCTCGAAAGCTTTTATTACGCCCGGAAAGGCGTGTACGAGCTTCTTGAAATGAAGCACCGCTACAGCAGCTTCCCGCTTCCTGAAGTGGAAACGGTGGACATGACCATCGAGCGGCTGCAAGGCAATGAATCGGAGTTCAGCCGTTCCCTGCACGAGGCACTGCAAACGAATCTCAGCAGGGGAGAGCAGAGCATTCTGCTGCTCAACCGCCGGGGCTATCATACAATCATAAGCTGCTGCACCTGCAACCAGCCGGTGTACTGCGCCAACTGCTCCGTGCCGATGACATTCCACAAGCCGGACGGCAATCTGCACTGCCACTACTGCGGCAGCGTGCGGAAGCTCCCGGAGCAATGTCCTTCGTGCGGCGGTGAACATCTGCGGCGCATGGGCTTTGGTACGCAGCGGCTTGAGGACGAGCTGGCAGTGCGCTTCCCGGATGCCCGGATCCTGCGCATGGATGCGGATACCACAGGTTCCCGCCATGCCTATGAGCAGGGCTTTGAGGCGTTCCGGAAGGGCGAATATGACATCATGCTCGGCACCCAGATGATCGGCAAGGGGCTTGACTTCCCGAATGTCACACTGGTAGGTGTGATGAGCGTGGACAGGGCGCTGTTTGCCGGTGATTACCGGAGCTATGAGCGCACCTTTGCGCTCATTACCCAGGTTGTCGGCCGTGGCGGCCGTGGCAGCAAGCCCGGACGAGCCATTCTACAGACCTTCCTGCCGGAGCATTATGTGCTGCGGCTTGCGGCGGCGCAGGATTACGAGGGCTTTGCACGGGAGGAGTTTTCCATCCGGAAGGCACTGCTGTTCCCGCCGTTCTGTGACATCTGCGTGATCGGCTTCTCTGCGGAGACTTTGCCGGAGGTGCAGAAGGGCGCAGCCTGCTTTGTGGAATGCATGAAGGAGCAGCTCGCCCTGCAAACGGAAAAGCTCCCGCTCCGGGTGCTGGGGCCGGTACCGTTCACCTACAACAAGATTGGCGGAAAATACCGCTACCGTGTGATTATCAAATGTAAAAACACCCAGGAGTTCCGTTCTTTTCTGCGGGATACCATGCGCAGTGCTTCCGGATGCCGGGAGCTGGCCAAGGTACATTTCTATGCGGATATGAACGGCAGCATCGGGGTGTGAGTGATACAGAAAGCGCCGCATTACGGCGGATACAGAGGATGGAGGAAAAAATGGCAACCAGAAGAATTGTGACCAAGGAGGATCCGGTGCTGCATGCGCCGTGCAGACCGGTCGAGAAATTTGACGAGAAGCTGTTCCAGCTCCTCGATGACATGGCAGAGACGCTCTACAAGGCGCAGGGTCTTGGCCTTGCGGCACCGCAGGTGGGCATCCGCCGCCGCATCGCTGTCATTGACATCCAGGACGGCAGCGGCCTGATTGAGCTCATCAACCCCGTTGTGCTGAAAACGAGCGGCAAGCAGCGGGATGTGGAAGGCTGTCTGTCCTGCCCGGATCAGTGGGGCTATGTAGTCCGCCCGAATAAGGCTGTGGTTCGTGCGCAGGACCGCAACGGCAATTTCTATGAGCTGAAGCTTGAGGGACTCGGCGCCAGATGTGCGCTGCACGAGATCGACCATCTCGAAGGCAAGCTGTTCCTCGATCTGGTGGACGAATTCGTGGATCCGTCCGAGCTGGAGGAGGCAGAAGCGTGAAGATTGTATTTATGGGAACACCGGATTTTGCGGTTCCTGTGCTGGATGCACTCTCGCTCCGGCATGATGTCCAGGCCGTGTTCACACAGCCCGACAAGCCCAATGGCCGCAAGATGAAGCTGATGCCGTCGCCTGTCAAGAAGGCGGCGATCCGGCATGGCATCGCCATATACCAGCCGCAATCCCTCCGGAAGGGGGAGGATGCGGAAACCGCTCTTGCCACACTGCAACGGATGGCTCCGGACTGCATCGTTGTGGCAGCCTACGGCCAGATTCTCCCGAAGGCGATTCTTGACCTGCCGAAATACGGCTGCATCAATGTGCATGCGTCCCTTTTGCCGAAATACCGTGGCGCAGCCCCCATTCAGTACAGCATTCTGAATGGTGAGACCGAAACCGGCGTGACCATCATGCAGATGGCAGAGGGGCTCGATACCGGCGATATGCTGCTCAGGGGCGCACTTCCGATCGGGGAGAACGAGACCGCACAGGAGCTGCATGACCGCCTTTCCGCTCTTGGCGCAGACCTGACGCTGCAAGCGCTGGAAGGCATTGCACAGGGCACACTGACGCCGGAGCAGCAGGACGATGCACAGTCCTCCTATGCCTCCATGATCCGCAAGGAGATGTCGGCACTCAATTTCAGCCGTCCGGCGATTGCGCTGC
>JAFXOO010000224.1 GCA_017528675.1 Oscillospiraceae bacterium
CTTTCACGACAATGCGGTAGCGGTCCGTGTACAGGACAAAGATGATGGATCCAGCGTCATCATTCCGTAAACGCTCCTCGGAAAGGATCGTTGCTGCATCAAACTCCTCCGGGGTGATGACCTTATCATCAAAGAACAGCTCCTCCGGCGTCTGGGTAGTGTAGGCAAGCTGAATTGAATGCCCGGTTCCTTCAATCGTACCAGAGTATTCTATATTTTCCTGGATGATCTCCCGGTTGGAGAAGGAATCCGTAAAGCGGTTAAAGAGGGCATGGGAAAACCGGAAATCCCCGATCTGTTCCAGCTCCGGAACTTCGCCCTTCCAGGGGGCATCCGGTTCATTCAGCCCGGAAACCGACCGTATGGGCGTGAGCGGGGCTGCATATTTGCCGCCCTGCCATGCAAGCTCGTAAAACTGCGAAAATGCGTCGATCTCGTCGATCATGGCCCTGCCCTGCACGGTGACAGTCACATCTTCGTTCCGGCAGAAGAAGCTGTAATCCATCAGTCTGTCCTCGACCTTCACAGCCGCCGGCTCCCAGACCACACGCTTCATCGACCAGCCGTCGATCTCCGGCATGTCTTCCGGCAGCTCGTAGTCACCCTTGGCGATGGTGAAGCGGAGCTGGTGCCCATTTCCTTCATAGAGCAGCGTAACCGCCTCGCTCTGCCGTTCAGAGCCGTCCCCGTAACGCTCACGTTCGGTCGTATAGGTGATCTCCGCTTCGTTGAGCGTCATGATGCTTGGATTTTCGCTGTGCTCATAGCCCATGACCTTGTCAGGGATATAGTGGCTGCCAAATGCAACGGCTTCCTCATAGGAAATATAGCGGCTGTCCGTACCATAGACGATGTCGTCGGCGGAGTCTTCCTCCGGTGCCGCATCCTTCAGAAGGCCGATCAGCTCGGAGAGCTCCTCTGTTGTGGTACCGGATAGCTGCGCAAGAATGCGGTAGCTGCCGTACTCCACAACGAACATTGTGTCTCCGCCGTTTTCCTCCGGCTTGGCAAGGCGCTCCGTCCCGATCAGCTCGGTGCTCAGTTCATTGCCTGCTATGAGATATGCCTGCAATTCGTCCGGTACCGGCTGGAGCTCATAGTGCAGTTCCATCCGGTGATTTTCGTATTCCGAATCGCTGTAATCAAGCCACAGAGCATCATAGCGGGGGCTTTCAGGTTCACGGAACGTTTCGGTCATACCGACATAGCTGAGCTTCAGAGCGCCGATTTTCTGCGCCTGAATGACATGCCCCTGCCACGGGAAGTCCTGTGCATTGGCATCTGCAAGCTGCTGCTGTATCTCCTCCTGTGCTGGTTCTGTGGGCGCATTGGTTTCCGCCTGTGTTTCAGCGGATGCAGCCGTTTCCGAAACATCCTGTCCTGGCTGCAACCCCTGCTTTGCATGTGTCAGAAACCACACGCAGGGTAACAGCAGCACCACCGCCGCTGCTGCTGCCGTCAGCGCCGGCCACGGCGAATGCTTCACGATGGGCGTACTCCCTGTCACGATCTCCGCAGGTTCCACTTCCAGCACAGACGGGCCATCGGGTTCTTCCGTCAGTTCCTCGATGAAACGCTCATCCACGAGCGACATCATGCGCCGGATCTCTTCATTTGTCATAGCGATACCCCTTTCCTCTCAGTTCGCCACGCAGCTTTCTGCGCAGCCGGTACAGCATCATATTCACCTTGGATTCCGAAAACCGCATCCGTCCGGCGATCTCTCCGGCCGAAAGCCCTATCCAGTAGCGCAGGAGAAAAACCTTGCGCTGCTCGGCGGTGATGGACGAAAGAAAGCCATTGATCAGCTCGGACAAGGCGGCATCGGAGCAGTCCTCCGTGCGGATGTCGGCAAGTGTTTCAGCAAGCTCCTCCAGCGAAAGCTGCGCCTCTGGTTTCCGCTTGGCGGCGGCAAGATATTCCGCCCGCTTGCAGGCGGTATTCCGTGCGATGCGTGCCAGATAGGCTTTCAGGCTCTGCGGTTTGTTGGGCGGTATGCTCTGCCATGCGCTCAGGTAGGTGTCATTCTCGCACTCCTCGATATCCTGTGCGTTTTGAAGAATGCCGCCGATCACATGCCGGATGAGACCGCCGTACTGTGCCTTGCTTTCCAGGATCGCCTGTTCTGAACGGCAAAGGTACAGCTCTGTTAATTCCTTGTCGGTCATGCTATCGACCTCCCTTCACTTTATCAGTACGGAAATGATAATCGTTTTTTTCATTGTAATACGGATTTCGCATCAAGCTATTGATGATGCCAATAGCTTGAAATAAAAAATGCAGAAGGTGGATTACCCTTCTGCATTGGTTCCGCTGACTGTTACAATTACAAGCTCCGGCGGATTGTAGATTCTCGGAACTCTGGTGCTCTCCCGAGCGAGACCACGGCTGACGATCATCACTGTGCTGTCCTGATCGTAATAACCGCCCGCATATGCCGGAAACAGCCCTTGATCCGGCGCATACAGCCCGTTAAGAATGCCGGGAATCCGCCATTGTCCGCCGTGCGCATGTCCGCAGAGCGCCAGGTCAAAGCCACTCTGTGCGTAGTCATCCATCCGTTCCGGACGGTGTGAAAGCAGAATCGAGAATAACGTACCATCGGGCTTGACCTCTGCAAGCTGTTCCTCAAATCCATGCCGTGCATCAACGGTATACGTCTCCGGGTCATCCACACCGGCGATGTACAGAGTATTTCCGTTGATGTTCAGCGTTTCCGAAGTCCCTGCAAGGCGGGTGATGGCATAGTGTGACAGGATTTCCATTTTATGCGAAAACGCATCGGCGCCTGCCCAGTATTCATGGTTTCCCGTCACATAATATACTGGATAGCGTCCGGAGATACCTGCAAGAAACGTTTCGGTGTTATCATCGGGCAGGACATC
>JAFXOO010000225.1 GCA_017528675.1 Oscillospiraceae bacterium
ACTTTTGCAAGAAAAGCAGATCCCCTGTGTGGTGCTGGATGAACGAATAGAAGGCATGGAATCCGTCTTTGCGGAACACGAGGAGGGTGTGTACCTTATCACAAAGCACCTGATCGAGGATCACGGCTTTACGAGTATCGCATTTCTGGGCGGTGTTCCTGACCATGAGATCTCACAGCAGCGTGAAAACGGATACCGCAGAGCGATGCAGGAGCATGAGCTTGCCATTGACGAAACGATGGTATTTTACGGCTATTACTGGAAGCAAGTGCCAACGGACATTGCCGACCGTATAGCAGACGGCAGCATCGCAAAGCCGGAGGCATTTGTCTGCGCCAATGATATGATGGCAATGACGCTCATGGAACGGCTTTTGGAACACGGTATCCGTGTTCCCGAAGATATTGCCGTCACCGGATATGACGGCGGCTGGCGTGCGGCATTGCATACCCCTGCGCTCACGACCGTTACCGGCAGGGAAAAGAACCTTGGCATACGGGCAGTCTACCGTCTGCATGAGATCCTGACCGGAGAGAAATGTGGAATCCCGCAGACACTGCAAGTGATCCAGCACGGCATTTCCTGCGGCTGTCCGCCGCTGACAGAAGCCGCACCGTTTGCCATGAAACATCACGTCATCAGCCGTATGGAGCTGTATGAACGCCGAAAAAATTACATGGCATCCAACCAGCTCTCACGCTTCACCGGTGCCGGTTCTCTGGAAGAATTGTCTTCGCAGATCGACGAGCTGGCGTATACGCAGTTCAATATTCTCTGGCTCGATGTCTGCCTGTTCGCAGACTGGACATTTGATTTCAGGGATTCGGCACACTACCGGAAGGATTCGTTTTCGGAACAGATGCTTTTGCTGCTCTCCAAGCGGCTGCCGGTGAATGCACCTTGTATGTATCATTTCCCAACACAGCAGATCTTGCCTGCACTGGAAAAACCGCATGAGCCGATGCTGCTGGTGTTGTCCGCACTGCATTACAACGATCAGGTGTTCGGGTATCTCTCGACGGCCTATCCGTCGGTGGACGATATTTGTCTGGACGAGCATTATATCTACTGGTGCGACGTGATCGCAGAAGGGCTGAATGCGATGCAAATGCGGCTATATACGGACTATATCCACAAGCAGTTCGACTCTCTGTCCGTGTACGATCCGGAGACCGGCATCCTGAACCGTCGTGGCTTTCTGGAAAAAGCCGCACGCCAGATGACGTGCGGACAATGTTACCGGTATATTCTGCTGACCTATGCGACCAATGCACAGACACCGGTCAGCATCACCGGTCTGATCGCCAATGCGCTGCGCAAGGTTTGCGGTCAGGGCGAGTTATTCTGCCGCATCACGGAGCAATATTTTGCAGTGCTGCTGCCGGAGGACGAGGAACATTCGGCGGAAAGCTGGATCCGTTTGCTGCATGATACCTACCTGCATTGTCAGGGAACGATGCTGCACCTGATCGACACGGAGCCGATCTATGTGACAGACACATTTCTGCTGTACAATATGAATGAACTGGAGCATCACCTGAACATCGGCAAGGAAAAGCTCGACCTGCGGTGCAGCATCCGGAATCAATTCCCTACCAGCACACAGGAGCAGATCGAGCATCTGCATTTCGAGATCCATTCCGAGCCGCAGCAGGACTGGAATCTTTCCGGGATCGCTGAAAGGTATCACCTCAGCATCGGCTACCTGCAAAGGCTGTATAAGGAGCGTTACAGCCTTTCCATCATGGAGGATGTACTGCATGCGAGACTCGAACGCGCCAAATGGCTGCTGGCGCATACAGAGCTTCGTGTCACCGAGATCGCCGAGCAGGTCGGATTCGGCAGCAATGCACATTTTATGCGGCAGTTCCGGAGCAAGGTGGGGATGACGGCGCTTCAGTACCGGAGAAAGAATCGAAAGTAGAAATGTAGTTGCGATCCTTGCAGGCGAAAACTGAATCGGCATCGGAAAAGAAAAAATCAGGGCTATGCCTTCCATACACGGTCACGGAGGACATAGCCCTTTCCTCATGCTATGATCATATTCGTTCTGAATCGCCTGTATCATAGTCACACCTTCCTCGAGTTAGCTTTGTAGGCAGCTCTCATCGTAGCGGCGGTAGTTGTAAAGTGCACCGATCATCGTAGTATATCCTTTCAAATACAGTATTATCGGAAAAGGCTGCATTGAGATCTTCGATAATTGGTGCTTACAAAGGCGACACCCGAAAAGGCTATGGAGATCACTGATAAAAACCCTGTTCCCGGCAGTGCGGCTACCAGGAACAGGGAATGGGTAACTTATTTGCGAAGCAGTTCACGCTTCATGAGCGCCAGATCGAAGACGTCGATCATGCCGTCCTCATTCATGTCGCCCTGTTCAGGGGCGATGAGCGTACCGGAGCAGAGCAGATACTTCTGCATCATCACAATATCGGCAACTTCTACGGCACCGTTTTGATCCACATCACCACGAAGTGCTTGCGACTGCGGTTCAGTTGCCGGAGGCTCGGTCACGGGAGGCTCTGTTGCCGGAGGCTCGGTCACGGGAGATTCTGTTGCCGGAGGCTCGGTCACAGGCGGTTCAGTCGTCGGAGGCTCGGTCGGCTCCGGCGCCTTTTCTGCGACCGGCTCGAAGATATAAGCCGATTCCTGGTTGTCGGAGGCTACGAGCGTATAGCTGCCGTCCGCATTGCACTTGATCGTGTAGGTGCCGGACTTGCCGTCGGCTTCAGTGAGGGTGTACTTGCCGTCGTCACGTTTTGTGATCGTGCAGTTGCCGGTCACTTTGCCGTCAGAAATACGGCGCAGGCTGTACAGTCCGTCATTGACCACCGGATACACCGGCATGATGGAAAAGAGCTGGCAGTCATAGGCGTTGTACGGATACTGCGCAATATTGCCGCCGTTCTCCGTGGACCATTCAAAGACATCGAGCGAGCTATTCGTACCGGAGCACTTCGAGAGGAATGCATAATAGCCGTCCTGCGCTTTCACCTTGAAAAGCTGATTATCAGCGCCGGTGTAAGCCTGGAGCTCGGCATTAGCGCCGTCCTCTGCGGAGGTGACGGTGATAACCTCGCTCTCATTGCCGACCGATGCGATGCGGCAATAACCGCCATCCTCAGCGATCAGACGGAACTGCTGTGCAAAGCAGCCGTTCTGCTCCCACTGCTGGATGTTCGTTCCGGCATCGGTCTTGCCCTCCGGCAGGTCAAGGGAAAGCCCGCTGTTTCTGTTCACGATGTAGTAGCTGACACCGGAATACAGATCCGTGCCGTCAATTTTCAGTGCGGCACCGGGGGCATCATTTTTCACGGTATCCCAGTTGTACACAAGGTCATATTCTGCATTGGTATAGTCGCCTGTCCATGCACGTTCCTTGCCGCTAAACTGGTCGTTCTTTGCGCCCCAGACGGTCTGGTTGTTCGAGCCGACTGCGGTGAAGCTCATGACCTTCTTATTCTTTTCGTTCTTTCCGGCATAGAAATAACCCTTGTAGGTC